>JBEGPO010000001.1:0-6143 GCA_041181465.1 Actinomycetota bacterium
CAAAAGGTCAAGCATTCCCTCGATTTATCACCAAACGTAGGCGTCGATCAAATTGAATCATGCTTGCTCAGCCGAGGCGAGAAGGACTTTGCGGCCGTCCTTAACCCGACTTCAGCAAATGAGGAATAAGCCGAACTAGTCGAGTGTCGCGCACCGATCGAACGGCGAAGGTACCGAGGTCGGTGCCAGAATTCGCCCAGATTCGCAACACTTGTTCGCAGTCGCAACGGGTCTGCACGTTTAGACAGCAACGAGCTCGCGCCGCAGATAATCCTCAACCTCGGGGACGAGCGACCACGGAACAAGCGCGGGAAGCTTTGGCGAGATGCCAACCCCCGACGAGGTTCGACGCAGACGTCGATCGATGAACGGCACGACATCCCGAAGGAACCACGCCACGGTCTCGCGCAACGGACGGTCAGCCGCGAAACTCGGTTCGTAGTCGCTCGGCGAGTAGCGGGCGGTGGTGTCCAAGAGTTCGGCGGCCGCGTTCGCGATCTGTGCGTGGCCGATCGCAGAGAAGTGGACCATGTCGCGATGCCAGAACTCGAGGTGCTCGAGCTCGCTCATCCCGAAAACATCGATAACAGGGAATCCCAAGTCCGCGGCGACGCGGTCGATCATCCGGGACATTCGAAGGGCGTTGGGACGAACCGGTCCGAAGAACCGCAAGTGGCAAGGGTTGATGGTGTTCGCGACGACGACGTGGATGCCCGCAATCTTGAGGCGTTGCAGTCCCGCCCGGAAAATGCGTTCGAGACGCTCGACCGTTTCGACGTTGCTAAAGAAGTTGTTACTGCCCGCAAGAATCGTGACGAGGTCGGGCCGCAACGCAATCGCGTGCTCGACCTGGCCCTCCATGATGTCCTCGAGCTTGCATCCGCGAATCGCGATGTTCGCGTACTCGAACGAATCGCCCCGATCGGCAGCGTCGGTCGCGAGCAGGTGTGCGAGCCGGTCGGTCCACCCGCTTCCGACCCGATGATCGAGGAAGAAACGGTCGCCCATTCCCTCCGACAGCGAATCCCCAATTGCCACATACGAGCGAATGTTCACGTTCATAGAGTGACAAGGCTGACCCTAAACCCGCCGTGTTTCGGGTGAATGGCGAGTGAACGAATTGTGAAGATTCCCCTCTCGGGGGCGCGCGCTACTCTTAGGTTGTGACGAAACCTCGCAACCGTTTGTTGCCAGCACGTCGCCAATATCGTTGTGCGGCGCGGTAACCATGTATTCGCTCATCCAACGCGCGCTCCACCGGTTGCAAACAATCGACCTTGATTCGAGAGCGAAATGGCCGGAGCACGCCCAGGTTATCGAGAGCGACCAGTTCGGTCCGCTCGTCATCTCAATCGCTGACGCAACGGTTTTTCCTGACGGCTCAGTGAAATCCCAAGGGTTGTGGATTACAAGTGAGAGATTTGGCCTGTCCACCCCGCTTCAACCAGCTTCGGACATCACTATGGTCGAGTCAGAATGCGCGGTGGCCGCGCACCCGCGACCGGCTCGACTCGATCTCATCGAATCGGTTGGCCCGCGGCTCTCGACTATAGGTCGAACTCGCCCGGGAATTCTCGCACTGGTTCCGGCAACCCGTTTGGCACAAACTGTTGCGAAGTGTTCACTTACTCTCGCCGGTGTCATTGTGCACCGCGGTGCCGCATTCGCAATGCCCGCGGCGCTCTTCGCGAGGTTGCCGGTTGCCGGCGACCTCGACGGTCAACAGCTTCGTTTCGCTGAACTTTTTCACCCCGACGACAGAAACACCTCGGTACGGATGTATCTCGAAAGTGAGGCCGTCTCCGAAATTCCCAGCAAAGGCCAGTCCACGGTCGATGTCCGGTTGAGTTACGAACAATCTGGTTCGACACTTGTTTCCGTGAAACACTTTTTGCCAGGTGATTTTGCACGGCTCGCGTCCGTGGTTTCCGACGCGTCGGAACTCGTAATCGAAAACGAAGACATGCGACCGTTCGCCCGCTTCGCAGCACCAAAAACCGCTGTCCTCCTGGCGGATCCGACGCGGGTTCGCCGTCGCGATCCGGCCCGGATGACGGCAACATCTCGATTCGACATGGATGAGGCCTTCCGTAACGGTTCAAACCTTCCGCGCGGGGTGGAAGTTTTGTCTCGACCGGACTACGACGTGCCAGACTCCACGATCGAGAATCATTGCGTGTTTGATGCCGGCGCGTGGCGCGCGCAGTCCAACGATGTTTTGATTGAGCGGTCGCCCGGGCCATGGATTGTCTCGGTGCGAAACGCGGTTGTCGCGAGCAACGGTTCGGTCATGTTGGAAGACGGGACGCAGTTGGGCGGTGGGTATTTTGGTGAAGTCAGGAACGCGCGGCCGATTGATGGTTGGGTCGTCGACGAAACCTCGCGACCGTCTGGGTTGGGAGTGACGACGCACCCAGGTTTCGGGCACGGACTATTGCAAGTCGCGCCTCGACTCGACGCACTAATGCAACATGATCGCTCGTTGGACGTTCTCGTCGCCGATTCCACGTGGGACGATGACGCACTGTTTAGTCGTGTCGGAGTCGAACGCGATCGCGTCCGCCGTGTCCCGCAGTCGAACACTCACCACCTCGTGAGGGTTCCCGAGTTGATTGTTTCAACCCAACTTCACCCCGAGCAGCCCACCGCATGTGCAGACCCGATCTGGCAGTCCGAATTCGTAACTCGGTTCGTGGGATCGTCGGTATCGCCTCAACGTCGTGTTTACCTGGCTCGCCAGGACACGTCGGGTGACCGCGGGGGTTGCGTCAACCGCACTGTGCTGACTGAATTGGCAGAAGAGTTTGGGTTCGAAAAAATACACCCTGAGTTACTGTCCTTAGACGAACAAATCTCACTTGTTGCGTCAACCACCGACTTGTTCGGGGAACGGGGGAGCGCGTTGAATTGGTCGCTGTACATGCCAACACAGTCGCGTACCATCGCGGTTAATGGCAAGGCATTAAGCCGCAAAGATAGGCATGTGACATTTCAAAATCCAGTCCTCGCCGCACGCGGTTCTCGATATTGTGAAATCAATGCGGTACGGGCAGGCACGCACAACTATTTTGAGGTTGATCCGCGAGCGATGCGAACTGCGATGGAACAACTGCCATGACAGCGCGCTACCTTCGAATCGTCGCCGTTTCCGCGCCTTACGTGTGGGATGTGATTGAGTCGGTGACCCGCGCTGGCCGTGACCCTCTGTGTGTCGACAACGTCGGAGGTGCAGATCTTGCCCTTCCCAACATCACGGAGGAATCGACCGTATCGGATCGTTCCGTCGAGTTTGTGATTGGGACAGGTTCCTCTGAAGCCCGTCGAGCGAGCGCAGTTGCCACGCACAGCGCGGGATGGAGCAACCCTGTCCCGCTCGTCGACAAGACATCGGCGGTCCCCCTCAGCGCGAACGTGGGTCACGGCGCATATGTCAACGCGGGTGTTGTGGTCGGGGCGCAGGCTCGAATCGGCTGTTTTGCGAACATCAATCGCGCATCCTCGATCGGGCATCACACGGTGGTCGGTGACTTCGTCCACGTTGGACCGGGAGTTACCCTTGCGGGTGAAATCACGATCGGTGCTGGTGCTTTCATTGGGGCTGGCGCGGTTGTCCTTCCTCGTTTGTCCATTGGTGCGGGTGCGATTGTTGGTGCGGGTGCCGTGGTAACAAAAGACGTTCCGGCCTTCAGCGTCGTTGTCGGTAGCCCGGCCCGAGCACTCAAGTCAGTAGAGGAGTGGGAGACGACATGCCCATATTGCGCGACGAACTAGCGAAACCTGTCCCGATTGTCCTTGCGCCGACCGGGATGATTCCGACGAAGGCGATGACGCCCCACGTGCCGATCACGCCCGCCGAGATTGCCGATGACGTGTCGGCGGCGGTGGCACTCGGCATTTCTGCCGTGCACCTGCATGCGCGCGATGCTGACGGTGTGCCGACGTGGGAGCGCGATGTCTACGCCGACATCATCACGCGCATTCGCGACCGACACCCAGACCTCGTCATCAACGTGTCGACGTCGGGACGGAACTTCGCCGAACTCGAAAAGCGCGCGGATGTTCTTGCACTCGACGGAGACACCAAACCCGAGGTTGCGTCTCTCACGATGTCGTCACTCAATTTCCTAGATGGCCCGTCCGTGAACGCGCCTGCGACCATTCGTGCGCTCGCGACGATCATGCGAGACCGGGGAATTGTTCCCGAGCTCGAAATCTTTGATTTGGGGATGGTCAACTTTGCACATGTACTGCAGCGCGAGGGAATTCTCGTCGGCGAGTTCCCGGCGAACATTTTCCTGGGGAACATCGCCGGGATTCAAGCGACACCGGCAGAACTTGGTCTTGCTATCGACCGACTTCCCACTGAGGCGCGCTGGAACGGTGCTGGTTTGGGGGACGCACAGACGTCGGCAACAATGATGGCGCTTGCAGCCGGCGGTGGCGTTCGGGTCGGCCTCGAAGACGGAATCTATCTCGATCATCGCCGCGAGCAATTGGCGACGAACGCGGACCTCGTCGAACGAGTGCACCAGTCGATGCAATTACTTGGACGCAGGGTCATGACGCCGGCCGAATACCGGGTCACGGTGCTTGGTCGCTAGTTGGCGACCTCGAACGACGTCACGCTGTCGACAATAAGATCAATGTCGGTCACCGTCAGATTCGCGTGCATTGGTAACCGCACAATGCGCGACGCGAATGACGTCGCGTGTTCGCCTGAGTCGAAGCTGCGACCGAATCGTTCGCCCGCATCTGCGGTGTGCAAAGGCTGGAAGTGGGTCGCAGACGGAACGCCACGCGCAGCGAGGTGATCGATGAAGGCGCGCTGTCGCGTTTGGTCGGGCAACAACACGTAAAACAGGTGAGCAGTGTGATTGTTTCCCACACCCGCGTCCATGATTTCGACGCCGGAGTTTTCCGCCCATTCGGCTATCCCGGCGTTGAGCGAACCCCAGGCAGACATTCGACGGTCCTGGATGATGTCGTAATCCGCGAGTTGGGCGTCGAGCATCGCTCCTTGAACATCGCTGGGAAGATAGTTCGAACCGAGGTCAACCCAGGTGTAGCGGTCGACTTCTCCGCGCAAGAATTGGTGGCGGTTTGTGCCCTTCTCGCGGGCGATTTCTGTGCGTTCGACGTAGGCCGGATTGTTGACCACGAGTGCACCGCCTTCGCCACATGAGATGTTCTTGCTTGCCTGGAACGAGTGGAGAACGAGGTCGCTGAGGCGCCCCATCGGTTCGCCGTCCGCGGTTCCACCGAGGGAATGACAGTTGTCTTCGATGACAATCAGGTCGTGCTCGTCGGCGATGCGACGAATGGCGCTTGTGTCCGCGTTGACACCCGCGTAGTTCACGAACGTGATGGCCCGAGTGTTGGGGGTCACTGCCGCCGCGGCGTGGTCAACGTTGAGGTTGCCCGTGCGCGGATCGACATCGACGAACACCGGAGTCGCACCTCGAAGAGCGACCGAGAGGCCGGCGGACGGGAATTGGTAGGACGGAACGATTACTTCGTCGCCCGGTCCGAAATCGGCAACTATTCCCGCGAGTTCGGCGGCATCGGTTCCCGACGTGACGATGGCAACGTGGGCCGCATCGAGCATCTCAGTGAGTCGTTTGGCGGCGGAGAGTGTGAATGGCCCGTCGCCCCAGGTGTGGCCGGACTCGATGGCGCGACGTACGGCGTCCATCTCGGTGGATGCGATGTACGGGTGTGTGAATCGAAGGGACATCGAGCCTTATTATTTCATGTCGAACATCAAAATGACGGGCTTTCACCAAATGGGGCGCACACGCCCTCGCCTAGAATTGACGTGTGAGCCTCACCCAACGCCCAGCCGTCGCCGTTCTCGACATCGGTTCGGGCGACGCGGACTCGGTGGTGGCCGCTCTCGAGACCGCCGGTGCGATCGCGACCCTGACGCATGACCGCGACCTTATTGCGAACGCGGACGCGCTTGTGGTCATTGGCGACGGAGAGTTCGACACTGCGATGGAGCAACTTCGTGAGGTGCACGGCGACGAACTCATCGAACGACGGCTCGCCGGCGGTCGACCGGTCCTCGCAATCAGTGTGGGCATGCAGATCCTGTTTGATGGCGCCATCGCGGGCGAAGTTGACTCCGAGGGACTCGCGCAGTG
>JBEGPO010000002.1:0-3496 GCA_041181465.1 Actinomycetota bacterium
CGGCCGATACGCCGGGTTCTGTCGTGGACGGTCATCTATCTCGACGCCGCGTTACCGCGGAGTTCTAGCAACCTACCCGATGCCTCGGCGAGCAGCGTCAATGGCATCTGTCTGGTCTTGCTCCGGACGAGGTTTACCTAGCGAAGCCGGTCACCCGGCCTCCTGGTGGTCTCTTACACCACCGTTTCACCCTTACCCTTGCGGGCGGTCTATTCTCTGTGGCACTGTCTCGCGGGTTTCCCCGGGTGGGTGTTACCCACCATCCTGCTCTGTGGAGCCCGGACGTTCCTCGGCACCTTTCGGTGACGCGACCGCCTAGCCGACCCTCTCGTTACTCCATGGTAGCGACTAGCCGAAGGAGTCGCGACGGTCCATCGACTCATTCGCGACGGAATCCGCTCGAGAATTGAATTCGCGCGCGATCCATTCGAACGTCACATCGGCCCCAGCGATGACCGCGTGCGCCTCGCGAGCAAGTTCGCGCATGTCGGGGTGTTTGATTTTCCAGCGGCCCGACATTTGCTCAACCACCAGTTTGGAATCCATCCGGACATGGATGGATGCGGAGACGTCAATTTCTCGAGCTTTACGGAGACCGCCAACCAGCCCCGAATATTCCGCGACGTTATTGGTGGCGATTCCGACGAAAACGCCGACCTCAGCAAGAATTTCCCCCGTCTCGGCGTTAATGACTACCGCACCACCGGCCGCGACACCAGGATTCCCACGCGAACCGCCGTCGGCCTCGACAATGAAGCGCGTCATAGACCCGATTCCGCCGTCCGAATCAGAATGGCGTTACTATCGGGGCACATCAACACGTCGTCGGCGTCAGCCGCTCTCACATCCTGTATTTGACCGGGGGTCAGCGTGACCCCGCTCGCCGAGGTAATTCCCGCACGCAAGTGGGACGCGCCGACGCCATATCGTTCTCGTTGGCGCTCGTACAGTTCGATTAGTTCGGTCGGCAGAGAGGCAACGATCTCGGCACGGGCGCTAACGATATCGGCGCGGCGCCGGTTCGACGCCTCGATGTCAGAACGCAGTGCATCGTGAGCGGCGGCCCGCGCGTCGTGGAACGAGTCACGCGAAATCTTGATGGCGTTCCATGTACCGGCGACCTCATCCCGTTCTGTCAGTGCTTCCACTTCTTGTTCCTCGAGCATCTCAATCCGACGTTCCAACGACGCAATCTCGTGTTCGAGTGCCGTCAATTCCTTCGAGTCGGTCGACCCCTTCTCGCGCTCACGATCCTGCGTGATTCGAGTCTTCGCGAACTGAATGTCAGATTCGAGGTGTACGCATCGGCGTTCTATGTCGTCGTGCCGGTCCGCCCACTCTTCCGCCTCGCGGACAAGGCGCTGATACTCTGCGTCGGTGTCTAGCGCGACCGACGCAGCGTGTGCATCGGACACTGTCCGACCGATGACAATGTCTTCGGTGTCTAACGCAAGGACCTCCAACAGCCTGGTTTGGGCCTCTGCGGATGCGCGCATAATCGTCACTGTGTCACCGCAAATGACCAGGGATCCGTGTTGAGGTCAGAGACCGCCACCGCAATGTCCGGGCGGGCCAATCTGAATTCAGACGCAGCGGTCTCCAGCCACATCCATTCAGCGGCCCAGTGAGAAATGTCAATAAGTGCAGTGTCATTGCCGAGCCTCGCTTGTTCGCGGAATTCAGAGGCAGGATGATGGCGCAGATCGCTCGTCACGTACACGTCCGTCGCCGCGACATTCTCGTGGGCGAGGAGTGCGTCGCCCGCGCCGGCGCACAACGACACCGAACGGATCTGGCGAGCAAACTCTCCAGACACTCGAACGCCCCCAGCAGTCGCGGGAAGTTTCGAAGCGATGTGGCGCGCAAATTCACCCAGGGTTTGGTCCGCAACATGCCCGATGACACCCAGTCCACCTCCCAGATCATTCGGGACAATCGGTCGCTCGACGATGATACCCAGCGCCTGTGCCAACGACGCGCTCGTGCCCGTGGGGACTCGGTCTCCGTTGGTGTGGACACCGATCGCAGCACATCCGCCGCGGATAAGCCGTGCGATCAGTTCACCCTTGTAGCGGTCTTCGGCAACAGTGGACAATCCCCGGAGCAGCAACGGATGATGCGCGATGAGCGCGTCAAACCCGCCGTTGATGGCTTCGGAAACGGTGGAATCGGTGATGTCCACCGCGAACAACACGGATGACACTGGGTGGTTCGAAGCGCCCGAGATAACGCCGGAATTGTCCCACTCCTCTTGACCAGCAAAGGGCCACAACTCATCAATCGTTGCGGTGACGTCCCGCAGTATCGTCGTCACGGCAGGCCTACGCGTTGCGATTCGGGCGGACTGCGCTGGGCGCCGAGACGATTAGTGACAGTACGAACGAGGACACGAGCACTGCCGTTGGGACGACGATCGAGACGGTGCCCGATAGTCCCAGTGTGGTAGCGAACGGCGCAATAAAACTGTCGTAGGTGTTTGCAAGGCCTGGCACTGACCACGACGTCAAGGCAAGTCCGACCACCATTACAAGAGTTGAGAGAACAGTGTTGATGACGCGCGCGACCCCGCCGAGTTCACGACGCGATGCGATCGAGGCACCAGCCATGAGACCAACAATCACCATGAGCGGGATCGACACGAACGGAATTCCGGGGAGCACTCTGGTGATGTCACCAGCAATTCCCGTCAGGTCTAGTCCGAGAAGGACGAGCGGCACGGCGATGACTATCACGCGAATCAACACGGCGCTAGCCGCGCGGTCATCGCGAACGGTCACCATCATCAGTGACCGCCCGATGAGCGCGGCGATCAGAATCAGGGGAACCGCGAAGGCAATCATTCCTGAAATGAAGGCTAACTCAGCGCTGGCTGCGACAACGTGAAGCGCCGGGTTGGACCCGATAAACACAGTGCCCAACGCATCGGGGCTCATCCCGGCGATGAGAACCCAAGCAGCGAACCCGAGACCGGCAGCAAGACCTATGTACAACCAGACCCCGACCACAGCGGTTTCGTCGCGGCGCACCACAGTGGCCGCTCCCGACTCGACACCCGCGAACAGGATGACACTAACCGGAATAATTCCCGTGGCAAGAACAATGTTTTCAGGCGTAAACATCTCGCCGGTGGTGATGGTGGCGATAACAGACAGCCCCGTCAGGATGACGACGGCTGGCCCGACGAGCGTGAATCCTGCCAAGGCCAAAATCAATGCACGATAAGCCCGACGCGACAGTGACGCGATGAAGAAGCCCACAAATACGAGTAGTGCAACGACGATCACCGAGACGTGCGCGTTCGGGGCGAATTGGACAAGTGTCGAGGTCACGCCGGGAATCGAACTAAGTTGAAGACCGACCCCCTGTAGCGTGGCGAGAAAGACGGTCAGCAGACCCACGAGTGCCACGAGTGATCCGATTGTCCAGAGAAGTGTTCCCCCGACCACGCCAGCGACGCGTTGAATCGCAGCCCTCGACGATAGCGCATGGCGAATCG
>JBEGPO010000003.1:0-9020 GCA_041181465.1 Actinomycetota bacterium
GGTCCCAGCCGTTGATTAACCGAGCAATCACGGGTGACCTGTACCACCCCGGATCGGTCTTCAAACTAGTTGTCGCCGCCGCCGCTCTCGATTCGGGCATCATGTCGGAACGGTCAAAAGTCCCCAATCCAGTGCGGCTGAAGTTACCTCTGAGTGACTCCTCGATTAGTAACTGGAGCGGAGATTCCTGTGGCCCCGGGGAGTCGGTGACAATCGCCACAGCGCTGCGGTTGTCGTGCAACATTCCGTTTGCCGAAATCGGCACTCAAGTCGGTGAATCCCGAATTCACGACTACGCCGAAGCGTTCGGATTCGGTGCGACGGTCGAAATTCCGATGCCCGTCACGCCGTCCACATACCCATCAGGAATGGACGAGGCGCAATTGATGCTGTCTGCGTTCGGACAGTTCGATGTCCGTGTCACTCCGCTGCAAATCGTGATGATCAGTTCGGCGATTGCCAACGGTGGCGTCCTCATGTCCCCCACGATCGTCGACTCCGTTCTTGCGCGCGATCTTTCGCCCCTCGCCCCATTCACACCCGTTGAATACTCGACACCGATTGGGCCCGACACGGCGAGCCTTCTTCGCGACATGATGGTTGCCTGCGTCTCCGACGGGGTTGCCAGCGGCGCACGAATCCGCGGAGTGTCTGTCGCCGGAAAGACTGGTACTGCGGAAAACGGCGAGGGCCAGCCGTACACGCTCTGGTTCACCGGCTTTGCGCCAGCCGAAAACCCGCGCGTCGCTGTCGTCGTCGTCATCGAAAACGGCGGGGGCGTCGGTCAATCCGCCAGTGGAAACTCGCTCGTCGCGCCCATCGCCCGAAAAATTATGGAGGCGGTGTTGGCTCAATGAGACCTCAAATTGGACACGTCTTCGGTGGCAGATACGAATTGAAGGCCCGCCTCGCCATCGGTGGAATGGGTGAGGTCTGGCAAGCGATAGATAACGTCATTGAACGCCAAGTCGCGATCAAAATTCTCAAGGAAGAATACCTGGGCGACAAGGCGTTCCGGGAGCGGTTTCGAGCGGAGGCCCGCCACGCTGCGCTGGTCAATCACGAAGGAATCGCGAGCGTTTACGATTTTGGTGAAGAAGAGGGAAGCGCGTACCTCGTCATGGAACTCGTGCCCGGTGAAGCGTTGTCTACCATCATCGAACGAGAACGGTTCCTGTCCGCCGAGCGAGTTCTCGACATTGTCGCCCAAACAGCGTCGGCTCTTCACGCTGCGCACCAGGCCGGGCTGGTTCACCGGGATGTGAAACCAGGAAATCTGTTGATCACCCCCGATGGACGGGTCAAAATTACCGATTTTGGCATTGCGCGGGCCGTCGATCAGGTCCCCTTAACGGCGACCGGACAGGTGATGGGTACGGTTCAGTATTTGTCGCCGGAGCAGGCGTCGGGAAAATCCGCGACCGCCCTCACCGACATCTACTCGCTCGGGATTGTGGCATATGAGGCACTGGCCGGCAAGCGGCCGTTTACCGGCGAATCCCAGGTTGCGATTGCGATGGCACACATCAAAACCCCGCCGCCCCCGCTGCCCGAAACTATTCCGCTGGCCGTCCGAAATCTGATTCTTGCGTGTCTCGCGAAAAAGCCGGAACGCCGACCGACGTCGGCACGCCAACTCGCGCGCGCCGCTATTGCGATTACGAGAGGTCGTGTGGGTGAGGCGTTAGCGCTCGTTCCCGCTGTCGACGATGAACCGCACGACATGACGGAAGACACCTCAACGCGCATCTTGCCCGTGTCTGTTTCGACGAGCGACACTGCTTCTCCCCGGCGATTCGCGCGCTTACCCCAAACGTGGCCCCTTGTCGGCCTCGTCGTCGCACTTGCGGTCCTCTTGATTGGAATAGTTGCTGCTCTGGTCGTCCGACCAACAGAGACCGCGCCGATCCCGAGTCCGTCAGCAACAGGCTCGTCAGTCCCAACTCCTACCCCGACTCCTACCCCGACCGACCCATTATCCGGAAACGTGCTCATCGCCGAGGATGAATTCATCGGCCTGACAATCAACCAAGTGAACGAGAAGCTCGACAGTATGGGTCTTCGGCTCGACGCCGTGACCGGTAACATCGCGACGTCTCTCGATCTGGTCGGAACGGCCTACCGAGTAAATCCTGAAGGAAGCGTCCCTCCGAACACGCTCATCGCGGTCTACTTTTTCGATACGATCCCGACGCCAACGTCACCGGGGGCCCTGACCGTGAGCGCGGGTCCGTACACTGCAGAATCAACGATTACTATTTCGTGGCCAGCGTATCGCGAGTGTCCTGCGGATTTTGACCTCGATTCCTATGAATTCACTGTCAACGGTGGGTCATTCCCTAACGTCAGTACCTTCGGGCCGCGAACTACTGCGGCCGATCTCGTCATTGACGCCAACACCACCGAAATTCGTGTGTCGTATATCGTCCGCTGTGGAAACCTCGCATCAAATCCGTCAGAGGATCTGGTGATCCCCGTTGAGTGACAATTCACAATCCCGAGCAATCGGATTGGATTCCATTCTGAATTCCGGGTTCCTCTTCGGGAATCGCTATCGTCCCGAGGCATTGATTGGGCGCGGCGGAATGGCCAACGTTTACGTCGGTACCGACACACGATTAAAGCGACGAGTCGCGATAAAGACGTTGCGGCCCGAGGTGGCGGTCGATACAGATTCTCGCAAACGATTCCAGCGCGAAGCTCACTCGGTAAGTGCAATGGGACATCCGAACATTGTTCGTGTGTATGACGCAGGCGAGCAGATAATCCCCGATGTGTCTGCGGAAACTCCCATTCCATTTATCGTCATGGAGTACATCGATGGCAAAATCCTTCGACGACTCATGGATGCGGGTGCGTTCGAACCGAAGGTAGCGGTGCACATCGCGCTAGGAATTCTCGACGCACTCGATGAGTCCCATCGATCGGGAATCATTCACCGGGACATCAAGCCGGGAAACGTCATGATTACCCATTCGGGGCTCGTCAAAGTATGTGACTTTGGCATCGCGCAAGCCGTCGAGGATCCGACGAATGACCCCTCGGCGATTGTCGGCACCGCTCAGTATTTCTCTCCTGAACAAGCAAAAGGTGACCTCATTGACGGTCGCAGCGACCTGTACTCCACGGCAGTCGTGCTCTTCGAAATGGTCACCGGCGCCCCGCTGTTCACCGGAGACACATCGGTGTCGATTGCGTTCCAGCATGTAACCCAAACAGCCCCTCGAGCGCGCAGTCGGCGCCCTGAGTTGTCACCGGAGCTGGACATGGTCATTGCTAAAGGTCTGGAGAAAGATCGCAACGCTCGATATCGGACCGCGGGCGAGTTTGCCATGGCTTTGAGGTCCGTAGCGAATCTGGTTGGCGGGGGCCGTGCAGATCGTGCAACCAGACCACCCGAAACTCCGCCGATTCCCGTTTCGAGCATCGCAACGGGTGGGCCAGGGCTGCGTGGGGATTCGCAATTCGCCGTAGAATCAGGGTTGAGCAACAACGCCAAGCCCAACGGAACAGACATGGATCTCAACGACCTTCGCCCACTTCTCACCAGCGACACGCCCCCGAAGGCAAATGTCGTCCGCTCGGCGCTTCTCGGTGCTGCCGGACTTTTGGCCATTGCCTCGGTGATTGTTGGAATGATGTTCTGGGTGCTCACACTGAACTCAGGCAACAACATTGGGTCTCTCGCCGTCGCGATGCCCGATGTGACGGCAGAATCGTTCGAGACGGCCGAGTCTGAATTGACAGCTCTGGGCCTCGCCGTCGTCCGTCGTGTTGAGGTAAGCGAAACCGTCCCCAAAGGGACTGTCATTTCCACATCGCCCGAAGCCGGCGTGAATCTCGCTGTAGGAGAGATTGTGACCGTTGTTGAGTCCTCCGGCAAGCCAGTCAGCGCCGTTCCGTCCATCGATTTCATGACAATAGCGGATGCTACGGCAGCGCTCGAAGGAGCTGGCTTTACCGTTGGGACGGTTACACCGGGCTATTCCCCAAACGCTTTAGTGGGCGCTGTCGTCGGCAGTGACCCGAAAGCAGGAACCAGAGTTGCGGCTGGCAGTGTCGTTGACATCGTCGTCTCTAACGGCAAAATCAGCATCCCCGATGTGGTGGGGATGAGCGTCAGTCAAGCAACGGGACTTCTTCAGGGGTCGTCCTTGCAGCTCGATGTGACCGTGATCCCCGACACCACTTGTGGCGGGCAGACTATCGGTTCGCAGTCGATCAAGGGTGAGGCCCCTCAGCATTCGAAGATTTCGATTGTGTACTGCACGGGGTAATGGTTCAGGAGTTCATGAGCGGACTGAGTGTTCGCGCAAGGCGTGAGACGCCAACCATTCCAGTCGATTCGAGCCAGTTTCCGATCATCGTATAGCCGCCCTCTGTCATTACCGACTCGGGGTGAAACTGGACACCCCACAGCGGTGCGGTGACGTGTTCGACAGCCATGATGACGCCACCTTCGGTCCGAGCGGTAATGCGGAGTTCTGCCGGCGTTGTGCCGTCCACGATGGCGAGAGAATGATATCTCGTTGCGCGAAACGGGCTCGGCACACCATCGAACATCACTGAATTTTCGTGCACCACCGCGCTGGTCTTTCCGTGCATCAATTCGTCGGCGTGCGTCACGACACCGCCCATTGCTTCGGCGATGGCCTGGTGGCCGAGACACACTCCGAGCAAGGGGATGTTGTGGGCCAACGCATATCGGATGATGGGGATCGACAACCCTGCATCTCCCGGTGTTCCCGGGCCGGGTGAGATGAGAATGCCATCAAAACCTTCGAGCCGTTGGGAAATTTCAACCTCGTCAAAGCCATCGTTTCGAATTACGACGATTTCTGCTCCGAGCTGCCGAATATACCCAGCGAGCGTGTAAACGAACGAGTCGTAATTATCTAGAACAAAGATTCTCGTCACTGACCCACCGTCGATTCGGACTGAATGAAGTTTTCCGCGACCCACGGGAAAACCCAGTCGACGCACAGCGACAGGATAACTATGCCGAGAACGACTGCCTCAATAACTTTTAGCCAACGTGGTCCTGGAAGGACTCGCCACAGTGCGGAGTACATGTTCAGTCGGTTCCCTTCGGTGTGTGTGCGGCACGATGACCATCTTCTTTGACGCTACCGTCTCTGATTATGGATTTCACCGATCGCCGGCGACTTCCGATGGAGCGCCCCTCTCCCGAGGAACGAAGGATTCGAAAACTGAATACGCGATGAATCGTTCTGAAATCGTCCCTTTCGGGTGGCAGGTCGTCATGGTGAGTATTCGCTCCTTCGCGACAATTGACAGCCTGGGTACATCGTTGAGCACCGTCAATTCACTCGAGTAGACGAATTCCATGTTACGAAATCGATAGACGTACCAGCCTTCTTTCGTCTCGATGTAGATTCGGTCACCGATACGAAGTTGGTCAATCTGCCCGAACGAAGCGCCGAAGGTCCCGCGGTGCGCGGCGAGGGCAAAATTTCCCAACGCGCCAAGGGCTGAGCTTGACGAGTAATGGCCGACACCCGCGGTGTAGTCATTGAGAACGGTCTTCAGATCAACGGATTCTTCGATGGTCCTTTCGAAATGTTTACCGAATCGGGGGACGATCATTGTCGCAAACGATTTGCCCTGTTGCACCAGTTGAACGACTGGCGGATTCGGTGATCGGCCCGCTCCCTGCGAGGTTCCACTCTCGCGATCGAACTCGATGACTACTGCTGCACTTATTTCCCAAGAGTCGGAGAGAGACGTCGCTGCCGAGGCCTGCTGAGCGCCCGCATCGATATCACCAAGCCAGACGTACCACAGGTAGAAGAACAACACGATGACGCCGAGTGTGATGAGAACGTCACTCCCAATCTCACGTAAACGCGCAGCTTTGCGTTTCCGACGGAGCGCGCGACGAGAAGGCATCTCGTCAGTCAGATTGTTTGTTTTCCGTGGTTTCTGCACCGTGTGTGTGCGGCCAGTCGCCGCCGAATCCTAGTCCGCTGTTGTTCGACGACGCCATTCGATTGTGGGCCATCGAAAGATTGATTTGTCGAATCGAGGGGGCACGTCCCCAAGTCTAACGACGGTTTCCGGGCGCAATCAGGTATCGGTATGCTGGAACTATGGCAAAGAAAACTTTTGACGACGCCGTCCCTAGCAACAATTCGTCGCGCGCCGCTCAGGATGCACCTAACCCAGTTTGGTTCAAGCCGATAATGTTCGGCTTCATGCTTCTTGGCCTCGCGTGGATTTTGACGTTCTACGTGAGCGCCGGTCTGTTTCCGATTCCGTCTGTCGGCGCTCTCAATATTGTTATCGGGTTTGGTTTGATGTTCATCGGATTCCTGATGACCACTCGTTGGCGCTAACCCCGAATTACAATCGTGTAATTATCCACTTTTGTGGATATCCCTGTGGGTAAGTTCCTTCAGCGTCGCGTTCGCCTCATAAGCAGCGTTGTCACAAGTCCACCGATTAACCCGCCGATGTGGGCTTCCCAGGCGATACCGGGCACGACGAATCCGATTGCCAGGTTGAGGCCAAGGATGACGAGAAGCGACACGTTGTTGCCGCCGAAACCCCGATTGATGAAGAAAAGCGCAGCGAAGAGGCCGAAGATTCCCGCCGACGCGCCGACCGTCAACGATCCTGGGCTCAGGACCATGACGGCAAAGCATCCGCTGATAATCGACACTGTGAAGACAAGCAGGAATCGTGCCGACCCGATAACACGTTCGATCAGGTTGCCGAGAACCCACAGAGAGTATCCGTTAAACATGACGTGCATGATTCCACCGTGAATGAATGCGGACGTGATCAGTCGCCACGGTTCCGCCCACATCAACGGCGGGTAAAACCCAAAGTAGTAAACGAGGGACTCGCCAAACACGAATTGGGCGAGGTAACCGAGCGCGATAGCGCCCAACAGAGCGAAAGTGGCCGGTGTTCTACTTCGTCGAATACTCGACCACAGTTGGTTTGTCACGAGACAGTGATGCGAGACATAACGACGGGCTCAATCGGCTGGTCATTCGCCCCGGTCGCGACCGATTCGATGGCGGTCACAATTGCGCGGGACTCGTCATCCGAAACCTCGCCAAAAATCGTATGTTTTGCTTGCAACCACGGTGTTGGTGCGGTGGTGATAAAAAACTGCGATCCGTTCGTGCCGGGGCCAGAGTTAGCCATCGCCACGATAAAGGGTTGGCTGAAGTTGAGCTCTGGGTGAATCTCATCGCCAAACTGGTAGCCGGGGCCACCAAAACCCTTCCCGAGAGGATCGCCGCCCTGAATCATGAAGCCTGGAATTATTCGGTGGAAAACTACACCGTTGTAGAGCGGCGTAGTCATTTTTTCACCTGACTGGGGGTGCGTCCATTCCGTGGTTCCATTGGCGAGACCGACAAAGTTCTCGACCGTTTTCGGCGCGTGGTTGCCGAAAAGATTGATTCGGATATCCCCGTGATTGGTGTGGATTGTTGCGGTCTGTGTGTGAATTGACATGTGTCTATTCTGCCTCGTCTTGATGTGCGCTCGAGACACTGGTGAGTCATAATGTAGAGGTCGAAGGAGTAACAATGGCCCGGTCATATTCGCGAGAACGCGCGTTGCTTCGCGATGCCGCCAACTCTGCATTCGGTCGTCAGCGTGACGTTCTTGAGTCCGCGGGACGGTTACTTGGCGGTTTGAGTCAACTCTCGGGCCGGAAGCTCATTCAGAAAACGCCGCTCGCGCCCAAGAAATCAGGGATCGGTGGATTTATCGCCACGGGGCTTGCGGCGGCAATTGTCGCTGGTGTCGCGTACGTCGCGTGGCAGTTACTGCGGACCGACGATAAAGCCTGGATCGACGACGAATTCGATGTCGACTAGGCGTCGAGCGTAATTTCGGCACCCTCCGCGCGTGACACGCAGGGGTACATGACTCCTAGCTTGTTTTTGTCTGCGTCAGGCATCACGCTATCGAGGTGACTCGGTCTTCCATCAACGATCCGCGTTTCGCACGTTCCACAAACCCCTTTGCCGCACGACGTATCGATGGGGACGCCCGCTTTCGCGAGCGCATCGGCGATCGAGACATCCGCGGCGACGTTGACCTTTCGGCCCGTCGATGCAAGTCGAACAACAAAGGGTTTTGCACCACCTTCGATTTCACGAAGGACCGGATTGAAGCGCTCGACATGGGCTCGATTACGGTCGACCCGTTGTTCAATTTCAGACATCAGCGTTTCAGGGCCACAACAATAGACATCTGCGGTGGTTGATTCCAACAACCCCGACAGGTCGAAACGACCCGCGGTGTCCGATTCATGAAGTGTTACGCGTTTTCCGTATTCGGAAACCACGTCGTCGGCGAAGGCCATCCCATCCTTGTTCTTGCCCAAATACAACAAGCGCCAATCTCGTTTCGCGGGGAGGGATTCAATCATGGCGCGGATCGGGGTGATTCCGATTCCGCCGGCAATGAACAAATACGTTCTGGCCGGGACCAGCGGGAAGTGATTGCGCGGTCCGCTGACGGTTATGACGGTTCCCGCTTTGACGTTGTTATGTATCCAGGTCGAACCACCCTCTGGGCCGTGAGTGTCGAGGACAGCAATGTCATACCCCGTGCGATCGGTGCTGTCGCCGCATAGTGAATACTGGCGTTCCATGCCGTTGGGAAGGTGAAGGGTGATGTGCGATCCTGCATCCCACCACGCGGTTCGCCCACCACCAACCGGGATGAGCCGAATTCCGAGAATGTCCTTCGCTTGGCGCGTGACTTTTTGCACCACCATTGTTCGCTTGTCACGACTGTCTTCATCCGGGTTTTCGAGGACCAGAGCGGCGCGTTCGGCTTGCGCGGCGATTCGCAGCGCAGACACTTTCGCATCGGCCACCGCACGCCGTTCGCGCAGTGCGATCACGACAAACCGAATCATGAGCGCAATCATGGCCATCGAAATCACAAAGATCGACACTGCCGCGTACCACCATGACCCGACATCGGAACCCGAAAATGCCGCGTGAACACCGATGGCAAAGAAAACG
>JBEGPO010000004.1:0-8663 GCA_041181465.1 Actinomycetota bacterium
CCGAAACATTCGTGTGACGGTGACGACACACGTTCTCGGTACCGTGGGGTATCTGGAGATGCAGATGTACCCGACCAACAGGAGGAAACATGTTTAAGACCCCAGCTGAGGTTCTTGCCTACATCACGAAAGAAGACGTCAAGTTCCTTGACATTCGATTCACCGACCTCCCCGGCATTCAGCAGCACTTCAACATTCCCGCCAGCACCGTCGACGAAGAATTCTTCACCGTTGGCCAGCTGTTCGACGGGTCCTCCATCACGGGCTTCCAGGGAATCGCCGAGAGCGACCTGCAGTTGATTCCCGATGTCACCACTGCGTATGTCGACCCCTATCGCGTTGAAAAGACGCTCATTCTCATCTTTGACATCTACAACCCGCGCAACGGAGAGATATATCACCGCGACCCGCGTCAGGTCGCGAAGAAGGCCGAGAAGTACCTTGCTTCGACCGGAATCGCCGACACCGCGTTCTTCGCGCCCGAGGCTGAGTTCTTCATCTTCGACGACGTTCGATACGAGGTTTCGAGCGGATCGTCGTTCTACCACGTTGACTCGGAAGAGGCCGCCTGGAACACCGGTCGTAAGGAAGAGGGCGGAAACCTCGCCAACAAGACGCCCCACAAGGGTGGCTACTTCCCCGTCAGCCCGGTCGACAAGCTCGCCGACCTCCGTGACCAGATCTGCCTCCAGCTCGCCGACGCCGGCCTCGAGGTCGAACGCTCGCACCACGAGGTGGGAACGGCAGGTCAGTGTGAGATCAACTACCGTTTCAACACGATGGTGCAGTCTGCTGATGACCTCTTGAAATTCAAGTACATCGTGAAGAACGAAGCCGACATCCACGGCAAGGTCGCGACCTTCATGCCCAAACCACTGTTCAACGACAATGGTTCGGGCATGCACACCCACCAGTCACTGTGGGCCAAGGGCAAGCCGTTGTTCTACGACGAAAAGGGTTACGCGGGGCTGTCGGACATCGCTCGCTGGTACATCGGCGGAATTCTAAAGCACGCTGGGGCAATCCTCGCGTTCACAAACCCCACGATGAACTCCTATCGTCGCCTCGTCAAGGGTTTCGAAGCCCCGGTAAATCTGGTCTACTCGGCCGGTAACCGCTCGGCTGCGATCCGAATTCCCATCACGGGAACGAACCCGAAAGCAAAGCGAATCGAGTTCCGAGCACCGGACGCGTCGAGCAACCCGTACCTCGCGTTCGCCGTTCAGATGATGGCCGGCCTTGACGGAGTCATAAATAAGATTGAGCCCCACGAGCCGGTCGACAAGGACCTCTACGAGCTCCCCTCAGATGAAGCGAAGCTCATCCCGCAGGTCCCCGGGTCGCTGGAAGAGGCACTCGTAGCTCTGGAAAACGACCACGAGTTCCTCCTCCAGGGGAATGTCTTCACCAAGGACCTCATCGACGAATGGGTGAGCATGAAGCGCGCGATGGAGGTTATGCCATCGGCACAACGTCCGCACCCCTTTGAGTACGAGACCACGTTCTCCTGCTAGACAACGGTGGAAGACGAGGCGTCACCGGCGGGTGGCGCCTTCGTCGTTAGGCGGGATAGAAGATTCGCTCAAAAACCTGACGACTCTGGCGCGTGACGCGCAAATAATCGTTTTCCAGTTCTGCTCCCCGACCGGCGGGATACGAAAGTATGCGGGCGATTCCCTCAAGCTCACGCCGGTCCAGAGGCACGACATCGGACCCCCTGCCCGTGAACAGAGTCGTCGCCGAGCGAATCCGAGAGCTCAATAGCCATGCTTCACGGAGTGCCGCGCCGTCGACCTCGCTCACGTATCCGCTCGCAATCTCGACATCCAACGCTTTCAAAGTCGATGGGGTGCGAACACCGTCGTTGCGTGGTCCGTGCTGCAACTGCAACAGTTGCACCAGCCATTCGACATCACTGAGTGACCCGCGACCCAATTTTGTGTGACGCGAGGCATCCGCGCCGAACGGGAGTCTCTCCGTCTCGACGCGCGCCTTGATACGGCGAATCTCGCGAATTCCCTCATCCGAAATTTCGGTCGTGTAACGAACGGAATTGGCCAGTTCCTCGAAAGCGGCCAATAGCTCGGGGTCACCCGCGACTGGCGTGGCCCTGATCAACGCTTGCGTTTCCCAGATGTCACTCCACTGTTCGTAATACGCGCGGTACGCATCCAGAGACCGCACGAGAGGCCCGTTCTTGCCTTCCGGTCGAAGTCCCGCATCGAGATCGAGCGGGAAGCGCAAATCCTCGGTGAGCCTGATGATTGAGTGAACGATTTTCTCGGCACGCTGATGTGCGGATTCGCCCGCTCCGCTGTCACGGAACACCCACACCACATCGGTGTCCGACGAGAACCCTAGTTCTTGACCACCAAAACGCCCCATCCCGATGACAGCGAATTCGACACCGTCGATGCCCCGGCGAGCGAGTCGTGCCGCGGCGTCGATTGTCGCTGTTGAGATGTCCGAGAGGGCGACGCCGATCTGTTCGATGTCCACGAGGTTGAGAACCGCGGCCAAGGCAACGCGCAAGAGTTCTCGCCTTCGTGCGAAGCGAACGGCCTTCGCCGCATCATCCACACTGGCGTGTCGCGAGTCAATCGCGCCGAACTCGTCCCGCAGGGTTTCGAGCGTGCGCGGCCGCAAGTGCTCGTCATCGTCGAGCCACGCGACCGCGTCGGGTACTCGCTCAATCAGGATGGCGACGTAGTGCGACAACGAGAGCACTCGACTGAGTCGTTGCGCGGCGCCGACCGAGTCTCGCAGCATACGCAAATACCACGGCGAGTCCCCGAGCGAGTCGCTGATACTCCGAAACGCAGCCAGCCCGCCGTCGGGGTCGGTGCCTTCCGACATCCAATGCAACAACACCGGCAACAGGTTCCGTTGGATGCTCGCACTCCGTGAAATCCCGCCGGTCAGTGCGGCAATGTGCCGCAGGGCTCCCGCCGGGTCGCGGAATCCGCTTGCGCGGAGGCGCGCTTCTGCCTGGGCGCTCGACAACGAGATGGTGTCGTCTCCCAGGTGTGCAACGGCCGCGAGCAAAGGGCGATAGAACAGTCGCTGGTGCAGCGATCGAACGTCCCTTTTCGTGTCATTCCAGCGCGCTAACAGAGAATCGCTACTATCAGCAAGTCCGGATGCGCGCGCAACGATTCGAAGTGCCTCGGGGTCGCGTGGCATGAGATGCGTTCGGCGGAGCGCCAGGAGCTGGACGCGGTGTTCCAAGACCCGCAATTCTCGATAGTGGTTCGAGAACGAGTAGGCCTCGGGACGCCCAATGTATCCGCCCTCCGACAAGCGGGTAATCGCCGTCAGAGTATCCCGGACACGAACCGTATCGTCATCTTTACCGTGAACCAATTGCAACAACTGCACGGTGAACTCGACGTCGCGCAGACCGCCCGGCCCCAACTTGATCTGAACATCTCGGAGGTCGGCGGGGATGTTCTCGGTTACCCGTTCGCGCATTTTCTGGACAGACTCAACGAATCCTTGGCGAATTGAGCTAGACCAGACGACGCCCGAAAGCGCAGCAAGATAGGCATCACCGAGCTTCGTGTCACCGGCCATTGGTCTGGCTTTGAGTAGCGCCTGAAACTCCCAGTTTTCCGCCCACCGCTCGTAATACGCGACGTGCGAATCCAGTGTTCGCACCAGCGCGCCTTTCGCGCCTTCCGGACGCAAATTGGTGTCCAATTCCCAGAGGGCGGGCTCAAGGCTCGGGCCGTTAACCGTCGCGACGACCGAACGCGCCCATTTAGTCGCCACATCAACCGCGTCGTTGGAGTCAATCCCGTGTGCGTCGCACACAAAGATCACGTCGACGTCCGAAATGTAGTTGAGTTCCCGTGCACCGGCTTTCCCCATCCCAACGATGGTGAGTACGGTGTTGTCCCGAATGCTGGCCGGCGCATCGACGGTGGCCTTCGCCAAGTGAAGTGCTGCGTCCAACACCGCTCCCGCTAGGTCGGCGAGCGCGGCGCCGACGTAATCGACAACCGCCATCGAATCCGGCTGTGTGAGATCCCACGACGCGATAGTGAGTAAATGCTCGCGGTACCGGAACCTGATCTCGTCCACGGACGACGCCCCCGACAGCGCGTCACGATAGCCCGCTTCCGTCGGGAGCGACTCGGGTGGAAGCGCCCGGTCGAGAGCGGTCGGCTTTCGTACAAGGAACTCGGCGAGACCGTTGCTGGCTCCCAGGACCCGGATCAGAGCGTCTCGATGTTCGGCGACGGCGAGGACCGAATCGAGGAGTGTGCGGGAGGAATCCGCCAAGCGGCACAACCAGCGAATCGCATTGTCGGCACTCGCGGACACGGCAAACCACTCGGATTCAAAACCGTAATTGTCGAGGAGTTCGCGCGCCCCGGACAGATCCGCAAACCCGACTCGGGCTAGATCGGTGAGGCTCTGCTTTGCGGCCATGCCTACAACTGGCGGAAGTTGGTGTCCAACTCCCACGGAGTCACTTGGTGACCGTAGGCGTTCCACTCCGCTTGCTTGTTTCGGATGAAGAAGTTGAAAACTTGCTCACCGAGGGTCTCGGCGACCAATTCACTTTCCTCCATGAAGTGCAGCGCGCGATGAAGATTTTCCGGCAGCGGTCGGTAGCCGAGGGCACGACGTTCGGTTGCCGTGAGGCTCGCGATGTCTCCCTCCGCTTCGGGGGCGAGTTCGTAACCCTCCTCGATTCCCTTCATGCCAGCCGAGAGAAGGAGCGCGTAAGCGAGGTAGGGGTTTGCCGCCGAGTCCAGGCCGCGATACTCGATTCGAACCGACTGTTCTTTGCCCGGTTTGTACATCGGGACGCGAACGAGGGCCGACGTGTTGTTGTGACCCCACGTGATGAACGGCGGGGCTTCTCCGCCACCCCACAATCGCTTGTAGGAGTTGACGAACTGGTTGGTCACCGCGGTGATCTCGTGAGCGTGGGTGAGAATTCCGGCGATGAACTGGCGCCCAATCGTTGACAATTGGTAGGGCTTGCTCGCATCGTAGAACGCGTTCGAGTCGCCCTCAAACAGGGACATGTGGGTGTGCATTCCGCTTCCGGGGTGGTGTGCGAGAGGCTTTGGCATGAACGTCGCGTAAACACCCTGTTCGATTGCGGCTTCTTTCACAACAGTGCGGAACGTCTGGATATTGTCGGCGGTCGTCAACGCGTCGGCATATCGAAGGTCGATTTCGTTCTGGCCCGGCCCCGCTTCGTGGTGTGAAAATTCGACCGAGATTCCGAGGTCCTCCAGGTGACGGACGGCATTGCGGCGGAAATCGTGCGCGGTTCCGCCTGGTACGTTATCGAAATAGCCCGCCTCGTCAACCGGAACCAGGTTCGCCTGATTGTTGTCTTTGAAAAGATAAAACTCAATCTCGGGATGCGTGTAAAAGGTGAAACCCTTTTCTGCGGCCTTGGCGAGCGCGCGTCGCAGGACGTAACGTGGGTCAGTTGCCGCGGCTTGTCCGTCGGGGGTGGTGATGTCGCAGAACATGCGCGCCGTGGGGTCAACCTGACCGCGCCACGGGAGGACCTGGAAGGTCGTTGGGTCCGGGTGCAACAAGACGTCAGCCTCGTAAACCCGCGTGAGTCCTTCGACCGATGAGCCGTCAACCCCGAGTCCCTCGGCGAACGCGCCTTCCACTTCGGCCGGCGCAAGCGCAACATTCTTGAGCGTCCCCGACACGTCGGTAAACCACAGACGAACGAACTTGACACCGCGTTCCTCGATGGTGCGGAGCACAAACTCCTGCTGCTTTTCCATGGGGCTCCTTCGACGCTTTCCCTGCGCTACTAGGCTACTTGTTATGTCGAGGATTCGGTTCGCGCTAGCCCAACTGAACCCCATCGTGGGTGACGTCACGGGTAACTCTCTCGCGATTGTCGCCGCGGTATCGAACTCCTATGCCCGCGGTGCGCGGGTGATTGCCACGCCAGAGATGTCCATCACGGGTTACCCTGTTGACGACCTTGCGTCGAGTATCGATTTCATCCACCGCTCCGAAGCGGGCGTCAACTCACTCGCTACTCGCCTCGTCTCCGACGGTTTTGGCGATGCCGTTGTCATCGTGGGCTACCTTTCTGAAGCGCCACACGCCGAATTCGGCGGTGCTCGAGCCCAGAACTCTCTCGCGGTCCTCCACGACGGCCGTATGGTCGCAACCTATGCCAAGCGTCACCTTCCGAACTACTCCGTTTTCGACGAAGAACGGGTGTTCGTGCCGGGTAACGGAACCCTCGTCCTCGATCTCGGTGGCGTGACGACAGGATTTCTCATTTGCGAAGATCTGTGGCGATCTGATGGGCCCGTCGCCGAACTTGCTGCCATGGATCTGGACGCCGTCGTCATCATCAACGCATCACCGTTCGATACTGCCAAGGATGAGACGCGGTTTCCCCTGTTGGCGACGAGAGCCGCTGAGTTTGGCGCGACGGTCGTTTACGTCAACGCAGTGGGCGGACAGGACGACCTTGTCTTCGACGGTGACAGCTCGGTTCTGGACGCTTCGGGCGCGACCCTGTTACGGGCAACGCGATTCCAGCCAACGCTCGAACTGATTGACATCCATGGCACAGGAGCGTCATCCAACGGAATCTCACTCGCCGAACCGACCGATGACGTCGACCCCTTCATTGGAGTCGACCTACCCGATCTCGACGCAATCTGGGAAGCCCTAGTTCTCGGGGTGCGTGATTACGTCACGAAGAACAATTTCCCCTCCGTTGCCCTTGGGCTGAGCGGCGGAATTGATAGTGCCGTGTGTGCCGTCATCGCCGCCGACGCAATCGGCGCGAGTCGCGTCTACGGCGTTTCCATGCCGAGCAAGTATTCGAGCGAAGGGTCCAAGGATGACGCTCGTGCGTTGGCCGAAGCCATCGGATGTCACTATGACGTTCAGCCGATTGCCAAACTCGTTACGCCGTTCGAAACTCAGTTGGGTTTGACGGGTATCGCGGCTGAGAACATTCAAGCACGTGCCCGCGGGATGATTCTCATGGCGCTGAGCAACCAACACGGCCATCTCGTCCTATCGACGGGCAACAAATCCGAAGTGGCGGTTGGTTACTCCACCATGTATGGCGACACCGTCGGCGGTTTTGCGCCCATCAAAGACGTCTTCAAGACCCTTGTGTGGGACCTCGCCCGTTGGCGAAACGCAGCGGCAGAGTCGCGCGGTGAGAGCGCGCCCATTCCCGTGAATTCCATCACGAAAGCGCCCAGTGCAGAACTTCGCCCTGACCAAACCGACCAGGATTCCTTACCGCCCTACGACGTACTCGATGCGATTCTCGAACATCTCGTCAGCCACCGCCACTCGATCGATGCTGTCGTCGCGGCCGGATTTGATCGCGCGACGGTGGAGCGCATTGCCGGACTCATCGCGGGGAGCGAATGGAAGCGTCGACAGGGCGCTATTGGTCCCCGGATTTCCCAAATGGCCTTCGGGCGCGAACGCCGCCTCCCTATCACGGCACACCACACACCGGGGTTGGGCTAAAAGACTCTTTCCGAGTTCACCATAAACACGCGCGATGATTAGTCGTCGACACCGTCCTCTTCGTCTCGCCACGCCTGGGCACGTTCAGCGGCAATCTGAGGTGCGCGCTCGGCGTCATCACGTGTCTCGAACGGCCCGTCACGGTCGCTGCCGAGCGACAACGGTCCCTCTTCGACTTCGCCGGTCCGATGGTTGTACCACCACGCCATAGACCCTCCCTCAGTAGAATGCCATTATCGCCCCAACTGGGCCCACCCGGACCCGGAGACCACCATGACACAGACAATTGGCATCGACATCGGTGGGACAGGTATCAAAGCAGCAATTGTTGATGTCGTTTCCGGCGAACTCATCGGTGAAAAAATCAAAATCGGAACTCCGGCCGGGGCGATCCCCGGTGACGTCGCACGGGTCTGCCGTGAATTGGTGGAACAACTTGATCCGCACGGTTCGTTGTCTGTTGGGGTCTGTTTCCCCGCCGTTATCATCGACGAGGTTGCATTCTCTGCATCGAATGTCGATGAGTCGTGGATCGGACTCAATGTCGGCGATTTGCTCGAGGCAACGCTCGATCGGCGAGTTCACGTCGTCAATGACGCCGACGCCGCAGGGTTCGCGGAATACAAGTTCGGCGCAGCCAGGGGCGTTCAAGGACTTGTCCTCGTGACGACGTTGGGAACCGGAATCGGCTCGGCACTGATTTACAACGGCGTTCTCGTGCCGAATTCTGAGCTCGGCCACATGACCCTGCCGGGTCGCCGCAACCGAACAGCCGAGCAACTCGCTGCAAATGTCGTTCGCGTGCGCAAACGCCTGTCGTGGAAACGCTGGGCTGAGCACCTGCAGGTCTTCTACGGCACGCTCGAAAAACTGTTCTCCCCGACACTATTCGTCGTTGGGGGCGGGGTGTCCAAGGAGTATAAGAATTTCTTGCCACTCTTGACACTTCGAACCCCGATCGTCCCCGCGCAACACTTCAACGACGCAGGAATTTTAGGCGCCGCAGCGCTCGCTCCGTTCGAAGAATGAGACGAGGGGCCGGCCGATACGCCGGGTTCTGTCGTGGACGGTCATCTATCTCGACGCCGCGTTACCGCGGAGTTCTAGCAACCTACCCGATGCCTCGGCGAGCAGCGTCAATGGCATCTGTCTGGTCTTGC
>JBEGPO010000005.1:0-2551 GCA_041181465.1 Actinomycetota bacterium
GAGCCCCCATTGGTTTGTGCGGTGCTAGCCTTTGTCAATGAAGAAATCCACACTTTGGGGAATCATTGCCGGCTCGACGGTTCTTGTCGTGGTCGGTGGCGGTCTCGCCGCCGGCGAGTACGTGTACACGTCGGGAACCGTCGTGCCCTGTGCCATCAACGCCGACGACGTCAACAACTCGCCAGAGCAGTTTGTGACGCCGGCAAAAGGTGAAGGACCCTTCGAAGGTCCCGGATGGGACAAGTGGGTCGGGTACGACTTGTCGCCCTATTGGATGAAGAATGTTCCGTACGAAGAAGTCATCATTCCCGTCGCCGACGACATCACCCTCTCGGCGTGGTGGATCACCCCCGCGTTCCCCAATGGCAAGACCGTGATTGTCACCCACGGAATCGGCACTTCTCGTCGCGATTTCAACGCTCTGTTGCCCAGCTCGATGTTGGTCAAGCGTGGATTCAACGTGTTGTTGGTCGACAGCCGAGACACGGGCGAATCGACCTGCACCGATGGCCGCCACTCGGCCGGTCAAGAGGAATCCGACGACTTCGCCGCCGTTGCCGACTGGCTCGTGGCGGAAAAGGCGGTGAAACCGGCGAGCCTGGGAATGTTCGGCGTCTCGGGCGGAGCGGTCGCCACCAGTTTGCTTCCGGCCAAGACCGAGACCGTGTCGGCCTTTGCGATGGAGGGAACAATTTTCGACTTCAACGCGGCGGCGACCAAGGAAGTCGAGTTCCAGGGTTTCCCCGGGTTCCTGTGGCAACTCGCTCTCGTCTCGGCACAAATCTTCCACGGCGTGAATCTGACCGAAACCTCGGTGACCTCGGCGATCGACGCGGCGGGCGACCGTCCGATGCTGATCCTGCACGGTGACGCCGATCAACGACTCGCGTATCAATCGTCACTCGACTTCGTCGACTACGCGAAGTCGGTGGGAGCGGACGTTCAACTCGAAACGTTCTCCGGAGCCGACCACACCGAGGGCATGCTCACCGAGACCGACCGTTACGCGGATGTGCTCGCGTCGTTTTTCGACGCCAACCTCGCTCCGTAATCGGTGACCACCCCGCCCGAGTTTTGCCCTCGGCGAAATCGTCACGGCTCGTCGTGCGCACTCGGTACGCTGGCTAACAAGCCCACAAGGAGTAATAAATGAGTGAAACGATGTTCCCGCCGAACGTGTTTGATCGTCTGTTGAAGGACCGCATTATCTGGTTGGGCAGCGAGGTTCGCGACGAGAACGCGAACGAGATCGCCGCCAAGCTCCTCCTGCTCGCGGCGGAAGACCCGAAGAAAGACATTTACCTTTACATCAACTCACCCGGTGGGTCGATCACCGCGGGTATGGCCATTTACGACACGATGCAGTTCGTGCCGAACGACATCGTCACCGTCGGAATCGGTATGGCCGCGTCGATGGGTCAGTTCTTGCTGACCGCCGGAACCAAGGGAAAGCGCTACATCACCCCGAACGCCCGAGTCCTTTTGCACCAGCCGAGCGGCGGCTTTGGCGGAACCGCGAGCGACATTCAGACTCAGGCAGAACTCATCAACGACATGAAAAAGCGCCTCGCCGAAATCACCGCCGCCGCGACTGGCAAGACAGCGGAACAGGTTTCGAAAGACGGCGACCGCGACCGTTGGTTCAGCGCTCAAGAGGCCCTGGACTACGGCTTTGTCGACCACATCCGGGCATCGGCTGACGATGTCATCGGTGGCGGCGGAACGAACACGAAGTAGGGGACACGCACATGAACTTTGACACCAACCACAACGGCATCGCCGTGCCCGAATCGCGCTACATCCTTCCCCAGTTCGAAGAACGAACCGCGAACGGCACCCGTTTCCTCGACCCCTACGCCAAGTTGTTCCAGGACCGAATCGTGTTCCTCGGTGTTCAGGTCGACGACGCCTCGGCCGACGACGTCATGGCCCAGTTGCTCGTTCTCGAGTCGCAAGACCCTGACCGCGACATCATCATGTACATCAACTCGCCCGGTGGATCGTTCACCGCGATGACCGCGATTTACGACACGATGCAATACGTTCGCCCACAGATCCAGACCGTCGTCCTCGGTCAGGCCGCGTCCGCTGCGGCGGTGTTGGCAGCAGGTGGAACCCCCGGCAAGCGACTTGCGTTGCCGAACGCGCGAATTCTGATTCACCAGCCCTCGACCGGCGATGCCGGCCGTGGTCAGGCGTCGGACATCGAGATTCAGGCGAAAGAAATTGCCCGTCTGCGCGAATGGCTCGAAATCACCCTCGCCAGCCACACCAAGAAGACGGTGGAAGAAATCCGCAACGACATCGACCGTGACAAGATTTTGACTGCCGCCGAGGCGCTCGAATACGGACTCATCGACCAGGTTCTGTCGAGCCGAAAGGTCATCGCCGAGCTAGTCGAGGTTGTCTTCGGAGTCTGTCTTTCCCAGAAGACGAATGAGAATCCAGAGTGCCCCGACAATCACGGGAATCGTGGCGAGCCCAATCCACGGTGTCAGATCGGTGCTGGGTGCGGGTGCAACGACAGGCGGGGCGGTAGAAATGACGCTGG
>JBEGPO010000006.1:0-17827 GCA_041181465.1 Actinomycetota bacterium
TATAGCTCGTCGAGCGATAGCTCGAAGTATCGAGCGACGTGTTCGATGATGTCAGTGGGAGAAACATCGCCCTCTTCGAGCGTGATGAGGTCTTTCAAAATGGTTTGAACAAGAGGCAAATCTATCGGTACACGATTGAGGCTCGCGAAAGCGGTGACCCGGATCAGCGTGCCCTCTAGTTCACGAATGTTGGTGGCCACCTTCGACGCAATGTACTCGAGAACATCATCACCGATACCCAGGTTTTCAGCCGTCACCTTTTTGCGAAGAATAGCTATGCGGGTTTCCAAGTCGGGAACCTGGATATCTGTGATGAGACCCCACCCAAAACGGCTCCGCATGCGTTGCTCAAAACCCGACAGCTGTTTAGGGGGCACGTCGCTGGTGATGACAACCTGTTTGCCGTGCTCGTGAAGCGTATTGAAGGTATGAAAGAACGTGTCCTGGGTGGCGTCTTTTCCTCCGAGAAACTGGATGTCGTCGATGAGTAGCAAATCCACCTCGCGATATCGTCGATTGAAACTCTGCATCTGGCTCAGGGCCAGTGCGTTGATGTAGTCGTTGGTGAACTCTTCGGACGAGACATACCGGACCTTGATATTGGGGAACAACCCCTCGGCGTAGTGACTGATCGCATGAAGGAGGTGGGTCTTACCTAGCCCGGATCCGCCATAGATAAAAAGCGGGTTGTACGCCTTCGCTGGAGACTCGGCCACGGCGAGGGCAGCGGCATGCGCAAATCGGTTGGAGGGGCCAATCACGAAGCTCTCGAAGGTGTACTTCGGATTCAGGCGAATCTCACCGGAGTTCCCTGGAACCACTGAGGCCCCGATCGGAGTGTAGGAGGGGGAGTTATCGAACGACACTTCTTCATCTGTGTCCCGCAGGGAGGGATTGACGACGATGGAGAAATTAGTAACCATCTGTTCCTCGTTGGCGAACGTGTTGAGCCCAGCCAGGATTTCGTCGCGCGCGCGCTGCTCAATCATGTCCCGCGCAAAATCGGAGTCGACCTCGAGATACAACGTTTCGCCAAGGATCCCCTGTGGAACCGCCGACTCGACAACAGCCAATATTCGTGGCGAAACATCCACGCTACGAGAAACCTCATGGACGACGTTGCGCCATAGGGTTTCGAGAGGGTTGTTGTTTGGCATCTACTTTTCCCGCTTGTGGATAAGTCACCATATTAGCCACAATTACCCGTGCACAATTAGCGCCGGCGCAAATGTGGAAAACTATGCGGTACCGGGTTTGACTACCCCCGAAATGTGCCCTATTCTTTTGAGGTTGCGCTTCTGTGTGCAATTACTCAACCTAAATGTGCCGGCCACTGGCCGAGGAGAACAAATGTCGAAGCGTACCTACCAGCCCAATAACCGCCGTCGTGCGAAGGTTCACGGCTTCCGTTTGCGTATGCGCACGCGTGCCGGTCGTGCGATTCTTGCCGCCCGCCGCCGCAAGGGTCGCAGCGAAATCACTGTTTAATCCTCCACGGTGCTGTCCCGTCACAACCGCATCGTTGAGCCCGGCGATTTTCGTCAGGTAGTTCGTCGCGGTGACAAGCGAGTTACGGCACACCTCATCGTTTATCGACGCCCCGCCAACCAAGTCCGCGTGGGTGTTATCGTTACGGCCAAGTGCGGCAATGCAGTGGTGAGAAATGCCCTTCGGCGTCGGACCCGCGCGATCACGAGAAAACTTATCGATGAGGGCCTCCTTACCGGCGACGTCATCATTCGGTTTCGATGTGAGGGTTCAGTTCCGAGCTTCATTGAGCTGAAATCGGAAATCAACGATGCAACCGATGCGTGGAGGCGACCGTGATCGCGTGGTCGCTTTACCTGTTGCCCCGGAACATTCTGACCGCATTCATTCGTGGGTGGCGAATGGCCGTCTCCCCGCTCTACGGAGACGTGTGTCGATTCCACCCAACCTGCTCTGCGTACGGGCTGGGAGCAGTGCAACAGTTCGGCGTTATCCACGGGGGCGCGATGACCGTGTGGCGCATTGTGCGCTGTAATCCGTGGGCACGTGGTGGAATAGACGATGTACCTGCCAGAATGGACGGTAACTTCCCCCTCTCGCGCTCGGGATTCGTAGCCCCGAAGAAGAAAGAAAAATGATGCCCGATATTCTTGGAATGATTCTCTGGCCTTTCCGCTGGGCAATCGAAGCTCTGTTGGTCGGCTTCCACTGGGTCCTGACCCAAGTGGGGATGAACCCGAGCGACGGGTGGACCTGGGTCCTATCGATCACCGGCTTGGTGCTGGTGGTGCGCGCCGCGCTGATTCCACTCTTTGTTCGCCAGATAAAGAGCCAACGCAAGATGCTCGAGGTGGCCCCGGACCTCAAAAGAATTCAGGACAAATACAAAGGGAAACGCGATCAGTTTTCGCGCGAGGCGATGACTCGCGAGACGATGGCGTTATACGGCAAACACGGGACGTCACCGTTCTCCTCCTGCCTCCCCCTCCTCTTTCAAATGCCCGTCTTCTTTGGCCTGTTCACCACACTGAACAATGCCGCACTCGGGGATGCCGGCATCGGCTTTATGAATTCTGCGCTCGCCCTAAACTTTGGCGAAGCAACGATCTTCGGGTCGGCCCCTCTGCACTCGGCGATGTCGACGGCGGGGGGAAACTGGGTTGTCATCTGGACCGCGTCAGTAATGGTGGTTCTTATGACGGTGTCGCAGTTCATCACGCAAAAACAAATCATGTCCAAGAACATGTCAAAGGCGATGAAGGAAAGCCCGACCTACAAGCAACAGCAGATCCTTTTGTACATCCTCCCCCTCGTGTTTCTCTTTTCGGGATTTGCGTTTCCACTCGGCGTCATGATGTATTGGCTCGTCTCAAACTTCTGGACGATGGGCCAGCAGTTCGTTGTTATCCGCAACATGCCGACCGTGGGGTCGGAGGCGTTCCATGCGTGGGAGGCTCGTCAGGAAAAGAAGAACATTCGCAAAGGAATAGTCACCGAGCCGCCAGCAATCGAAGAAGTGAAGCCAGCACAGCGCCAGCAACCCAAGGGCAAGAACCGCGCAAAGCGCGGAAAGGGAAAGAAATAATGTCGGAGACAAAAGACGCGGCAGACATCGCAGCCGATTACATCGAGGGGCTTCTCGACATCGCCGATCTTGACGGAGACCTCGAGATCACGAACTCGAACGGCCGCGACTACGTCTCGGTTGTCGCCACAGATAGCGACCATCTCAACGTCCTCACCAGGGGCGACACGGTGTCCGCGCTCCAGGAGTTGACCCGCCTCGCGGTGCACACGAAGACGGGAGAGTTCTCGAGACTGATTCTTGACGTCGCGGGCTCGCGGGACGCCCGCTCTAAAGAGCTCGAGCGCTTGGTTGAACGAGCGATAGAACGCATTGAGGGAGGTGCGCAGTCTGCGGCCTTACCCCCAATGTCGTCGTATGAGCGCAAGTTGGTGCACGACTTCGTGAGCGAGCGAGAGTTCTCGTCGCATTCCGAAGGCGAGGGCGCGGACCGCCACACGGTTATCAGCCGCGCATAGTTTCACGTGAAACATTCCGAGATTGAACCGGAGCCTGTTGTCGCGGCACGGTTGTGCGGCGCGGGAATAGATCGCGTCCGTCGGTACGCGCTCGACCTCGGAACTCACGGTGAATTGCGCGGGTTAATCGGCCCGGACGAAGCGCGACGCCTCTGGTCGCGGCACATTCTCAACTGCGCACTTCTCGCTCCCGAAATTCCGTCAGCAGGAGTTTCTGGTGGCCGCACTGCTGTTGCCGATGTGGGTAGTGGCGCGGGGTTGCCCGGTCTCATTCTCGCGATGATTCGTCCCGACATTGATGTCACGCTGATCGAACCGCTAGAACGCCGAACCAGATGGCTAGACGAACAAGTAGCGGCACTCGCTCTGCCGAACGTCACCGTATTCACAGGACGGGCCGAGGAGTTCGCCCCGAGACGGGCATTTGATGTCGTCACCGCGCGCGCGGTGAAGGCCCTGAAGGGCCTCATTCCGCTTTTGACACCATTGGTTGTCTCTGGTGGCCAGTTGGCGTTGCTCAAAGGCCAACGCTTGGAAAACGAGATTGTCGAGGCAGCGAGCGTCTTCGTCCGCCACAACATCACTGCGGCGGAATCCCGCGTCCTCGGCGAAGGTACAGTGGACGAGCCGACCAGGTTGTTCACCGCTATTGTTGAATAGCCGATTGGGCACCTCGATGTTTCACGTGAAACATCACCGCGCGGGGGTTACCCCACGCCGGCAACAACTTCCGGAAAGGGGCGTGCGCGATGTCTAACGATGACGCAACGCCGCTCGCTACCGAACTCATGGACCTCACACGTAGGCGTGACGCCCTGGCACGCCGCGTGGCTCCTCTTCCCGCCAAGACCCGGATCGTGGCCTTATCGAACCAGAAGGGCGGGGTCGGGAAGACCACAACGACCGTCAACATTGCGGCGGCCCTCGCACGACTGGGTGCGCGAGTAATCGTTATCGATCTTGACCCCCAGGGAAACGCGTCCACGGCGCTCGGCATCGACCACCACGCAAAAATCCCCGGCATTTACGAGGTCCTTCTGGGCTCGGCGTCGATCCAGTCGGTGCTGCAACAGAGTCCTGGCAACGCGAACCTGTGGTGCGTTCCGGCCACCATCAACCTGGCCGGCGCCGAGATTGAACTGGTTCCAGCATCGGCGCGCGAGACGCGACTGAAACGTGCCCTAGAGGAATATTTGGCGTCCCTTGATGACGCGCCGCACTACATTTTTATTGATTGCCCACCTTCCCTTGGCTTGCTTACCGTCAACGCCTTGACCGCGGCGACCGAAGTCTTCGTTCCGATTCAAGCCGAGTACTACGCGTTGGAGGGCGTCACCATGCTGTGGGATAACATCTCGATGGTTCAGCGTTTCCTCAACCCCCGCGTCAGCATTTCCGCTGTCCTGTTGACGATGTACGACCACCGAACCAACCTGTCGAGGGAGGTCGCCGACGAGGTCCGCCGACACTTTCCCGACATCGTCTTCAAGGCGGTTATCCCCCGCTCTGTTCGAGTTTCTGAGGCGCCCAGTTTTCAACAGACCGTAATTGACTATGACTACGATTCGGTTGGATCGATCGCATACCGCGAAGCGGCCATCGAGTTTGCCGAACGAGGAGTGTATTGACATGGCCGAAAAGCGAACCGGATTGGGCCGCGGTATCGGCGCGCTGATCCCCACCGGAGGAGCGAGCGTCTCAGATCGCGGTGTGGACGTATTTTTCCCCCAGGACGGTACCGGAGCGAGTCGAGATGTTCCTGGCGCACGATATCAACTGATTAACCCCAACAATGTCATCCCGAATGCCGCCCAACCGCGAACGGAGTTCCGCCCAGAAGAACTGGCCGAGCTTGAACACTCCATTCGTGAATTCGGCGTGCTCCAACCCATTGTCGTTCGACCACTCAGCGGAACGGGAACCAACGCCACATACGAACTCGTCATGGGGGAACGGCGACTCCGGGCAGCCAAGGCCGTCGGCCTCACGGAAATTCCTGCGGTCATTCGTGACACGAAAGATGCGGACATGTTGCGTGATGCTCTGCTCGAAAACCTTCACAGGGCAAACCTCAACGCGCTCGAAGAAGCGTCGGCCTATCAACAGCTGTTGTCGGATTTTGGAATCACGCAGGACGAGCTCGCCAAGCGAATCGGGCGCTCGCGTCCCCAGGTCACCAATACCCTTCGACTCCTTAAGCTCCCAATTAAGGTTCAGCAGCGAGTCGCCGCGGGAGTCCTGTCAGCCGGTCACGCTCGAGCGATTCTGTCCGTGACAGATGCTGCTGCCCAAGAACGATTGGCGACCAAGATCGTCAATGAGGAACTCTCGGTTAGAGCCGCCGAAGCCGCCGCGGTGTCGCTTGGAAACGTCAAACCCAAACCCGACAAAGCGATACCCAAGCCGGGCACCCGACGCGACCACCTCGAGGCTATCGCGAGCAAACTGGGAGACAAGCTCGATACCCGCGTCAAGATTGCCGTGGGCAGAACGCACGGCACCATCACGATTGACTTTGCCACCGTCGCTGACCTCAATCGAATTGCGGGCGCACTCGGAGTTTCAGCAAACGACTAATGATGTGGGCCGGTGGACGAGCCGGCGGGATTTCTGTCACCGACAGCGTGACAGAACGTGAGACGCGCTTAGGCGAGGAACTCGGCGAGGTCCTGTTCGAGAGCGGGCCGCGGCTTAGCGCCCACGATGCTCTTGACAACCTCTCCGCCCTTGAAGACCTTCATCGCGGGGATTCCGAGAATGTTGTATTCGATGGCGAGGTCGGGGAATTCGTCAACGTTCAGCTTGACGATGTCGATCTTGTCGGCGTGTGCCTCGGCGATGGCGTCGAGAATGGGGGACACCGTGCGGCACGGACCACACCAGGGTGCCCAGAAGTCAACAATCACGGGCTTGTCGTTGCGCAACACCTCAGCGTCAAAGGTTGCATCTGTTACATCGCGAGCACTCATGATTTTCCTATCGTTTGAGGCTTAATTCTAGCCGACTACTGGTTTGCGCCAGACTCGATAAAGTGCTGCGCGTCCATCGCGGCCACTGCGCCTGAACCCGCGGCTACAACGGCCTGACGATAGGTGGGGTCAATCAAATCGCCCGCTGCGAAGACGCCCGCGATGTTGGTTCGCGACGAGCGTCCATCGACGGCGACGTTACCGGTCTCGGTGAGTGTCACCTGTTTCTCGATCAGGCTGGTGCGGGGGTCAGAACCGATCGCAATGAAAAGCCCGTCGATATCCAGCGTTTTCGGCGATCCGTCGGACATTGTGAGGGAAAGACCGGACACGGAGTCCGTGCCAATAATCCCCGTCACGGACGCGTTCGTGACAAATTGAATCTTTGGGTCAGCCTTCGCACGAGTAAGCATCGCGGGGGACGCGCGGAACTGGTCGGAACGATGAACTAAATACACCGTGTCGGCAAATTTGGTCAGGAACGTCGCTTCCTCCATCGCCGAATCTCCACCGCCAACAACGGCAACCGTGCGATTGCGGAAGAACGCACCGTCGCAGGTTGCACACCACGAGACACCGAAACCGGAAAGACGTTTTTCGTCGTCGAGTCCGAGGTGACGATACTGGCTACCCATCGACAGAACGACAGCCTTCGATTCGATGGTTTCGCCGTTGCCCAGCGTGATTTTCTTTACCGGACCATCGAGTTCGACAGCCGTCGCATCGTCAAAGACCAGCTCGGCTCCGAAGCGCTCGGCTTGTGCCTGCATGTCCATCATGAGGGCGGGGCCCATCACGCCCTCGGGGAACCCCGGGTAGTTGTCGACGTCGGTCGTCTTCATAAGGTCGCCACCCATTTCGACGCTTGAGGCAATGACGAGGGGTTTCAAGTCGGCCCGCGCCGCATAAATTGCAGCGGTGTATCCGGCCGGGCCAGATCCGATAATGACGAGGTCGCGCACAGTGTTCCTTCCAGCAAGAGTCGTAAGTCGAGTTTAGGGTCGCTTATTCCCTCGGCGGCGCAGGGGCGCCAACAACTCGCGGGCCGATGTGTCTCGCACGACCACGAGCACGGCGAGATAGACGGCACCCATCGCACCGGCAATGACAACGGCCCACAAAATGGACAGTTCGGTCGAGGCGGATGCCGGCGGCAACGCTTCGCGGACGATGAATCCGGCAGCGAGCGCGGGGACGACAGCGACCACAAAGCGAGCCAGCGAGCTCCCCAAGGATTTTCCGCCCAGGCGACCGAGACGCCGCCGAACAAAGACCACCATCAGGATTGCTTGGACGAAAATGGAGACACTCATCGACAGCGCGATTCCATTGGCAATCTGGGAAACCGGCCCGGCGCCCGCAACCAGCGCGCCGATAGTGAAGACCACCGACTGAACCAGTTGCACAAAGAACGGTGTCCGCGTGTCTTCAAGCGCATAGAAGATTCGCTGCAGAACGAAGACCACCCCGAACGGAACGAGCCCGATCGAGAATAAGGCGATGACGTTTGCCATTCCGTTTCCCGAGCCGCCCGCGAACACGCTGGCGACAAAGGTTGCGGTCAACCACAACACTCCGCTACTGATGACCATGAATAAGCAAATGCGCGTCAGTGAGTCCCGGATGTCCGACTCCAGGTGATCCCAGCGCTTGTCCCGAACGTCCGTGCTCATCCGCGTGAAGTAGGCAGTTCCAAGGGATACGGTAATCACCGAATGTGGAAGCATAAAGACGAGCCATCCAAATCGCAGAACGGCGAGGCCCGGCTCGTCGTAGGCGGTTGCCAGTGACGCAATGTTGCTTTGCACAATCCCCGCGAGTTGGGTCACCACAATCATTCCGAACGTCCACGCGGCCAACCTGGTTGTCGTTCCGAGTCCCACGCCGCGGAAGCGGAAGTCGGGTCGAAATCGAATGGAGGCACGACCGAGGAAACCGAAAAGGGCAAGAGCTTGAACAACTACGCCAAGCGTGGCTGTCCCGGCAAGGGTGGCCACTTCGGTCGCGTCCCAATCCGCCGCAACGGACACACTTCCCGTGAAGTGTTGCCCAAACCACAGCATTCCCGCGATAGCGACGATGTTATTGAGGGCGGGCGCCCATGTAAAAGGGCCAAACACGCCCTTCGCGTTGAGGACCTCGCCGACCAGGCTGTACGCGGCGTAAAAGAGGACTTGGGGCAGACACCACCACGCGAACGCGGTGGCGAGCGCCAACTCCGCCGGTCCGAATCCATAACCCCCACCGTCGGCGGTGTGTTGCGTGTACAAGCGAACAAGAAACGGTGCAGCCGCCACGGCAATCACCGTGACGACCAGAACCACGGACATCCCCAGGGTCAGCAGGCGGTTGATGAACTTCGCGCCGCCATCCGTGTGAAGTTGCGCGTTGACAATCTGTGGGACGAACACCGCGCTGAGAACTCCGCCCGCGACAATCGCATAGACATTGTTGGGAAGTTGGTTGGCCAGTGCGAACGCATCGGCGCCGGAACCAATCAAACCGACAGTGCGAGCAAGAACCACCGCACTGACGAATCCGAGGATTCGCGACACGACTGTGCCCGATGCGAGGAGTATGGACGACCGACCGATTCGATCTGTCATGAACGCCGCCGTCGATCACGAATAGTACGGGCAATTCCGATGCCCATAATCGACGCAACAATGGCGATAAACACCACGAGAGTGATGCTCTCCCACTCTGCTTGGACCTCGATTTCAATGAACACCGGATCACTGATGACAATGCCGCTTGTTGTTGTCAGCGTTGCTCGAAGTGACGTTTTTCCGTTAGCAACAGAGATCATCGGGACCGTGACCTGGGCACTAGCGCCCGATGGAACCATGATCGTCTGGTTCGGCGTTGGGATGCTGACAATTCCTGAGACCGCGTTGACGCGTGCGATGACGGTGATGTCGGTCGTCGAGTTGTTCGTGATCGTTAGCGGCAACTCGGCTGTATTGGCAAGAACCGTAAAATCGCTTCCGACCGAGAACGAAACAAAGTCCTCGTAGGTTTTAGCGGTTCGAGTGTGTGCGCGAGCGGCCACGGGGAAGCGAGAGGTGGCGACCAGCCCCGCGACGACGCAGAGCTGACGAAGGCGCGGGGTGGTGATCACGCGAGGATCCAACGCCATCTCGGATACCTGACGGTCGAGGCGATGTTGGGACATGAGCGACTGGATGGTGTCAGTGGGAACGTCATGGAACGTCACGATTGCACCGTTTACCACCTCGGCAGGCACGAAGCGAATCGATTTTTCGGGCCCTTGAAACAGCGCGTTGAGGAAGGCAACGACACGTTTTCCGTCGATGGAGGCGGGGTCGCGCGGAAGAACGACTGACAGCAGGCCGTTCGATGAGTCGCGGAGGTGCGCTGCGACGGTGACTGGGTCATCCCCGGAAACGGGTCCAACAGCTTCGGCGATCGCGGCGCTCGCAGCGGAGGAATAGGCATTTGCGAGCCCGGGAAACATTTCGTCGCCCGCGATGAGGCGCCCAAATCCCAACTTCTCGGCGATACCCAGGATTTGCGTGTCCCCGGCTCGACCGGTCGGCCACCCGATGATGTCGGCTGAGGGGACACCCGAAATCTCGCTCAGTTGGATAGTCGAGACGCGGTAACTTGGTCCGGTATCGGCGATTACGAACGGGTCGGCGTTTCCCCACGGCAGATAAATTGGCCGAGATCGTGTGACAGAGGCCAGCCACGCGGCTACGGGCGCCGGCGCGTTCTTCCCGAGCGCCGTGATGCTCGCGACGATTCGCGAATCGATGGCGATCGTTGCACCGTGAAAGATTGCGGCAGATGTTAGCTGGGCCCAGGAACCACCCGGCGATACGAGCCTCGACAATTTGCTGGCATCGATCAAGTCTGATGACGATCCAGACGCGACGATGGGAACAAGAACGGAAAACGCAGGCGGAGAGGCGGCTTCTGCGGGGACCGCACCAAAACTCAAAAGTGCGAAGATTGCCGCGACCGTGAGGCTGGCGCGAGCGCGACGAACCCGAACTTTTTCGACGGCCAACATAGCGGTAAGTCTAGACTGAAGCGATATGGAGAGCGTGGCTGAGGCCATGGCGAGATTGACGGCCCTCGCCGGCAGCGGAACTGTTTCGACGCTGACCGCTGCTTTTGTGGCAGCCGGATTCGAGCTCGCTCTCGTGGGGGGACCGGTGCGTGATGCCTTTCTTGGCCGGGAACTCACGGACCTTGATTTTGCAACGAATGCGACACCCGACGAGATCCTGCGGGTGGTCGGCCCGATTTCGACAACGACGTGGGACATCGGACGCGACTTCGGCACAATCGGCGCTCGCGTCGAGGGTGAGCAGGTTGAAATTACGACCTACCGAAGCGACACCTATGACCGCGAGACTCGCAAGCCGGTTGTGGCGTTCGGGAATCGGATTGACGACGATTTGTTGCGTCGCGACTTCACGGTCAACGCCATGGCGCTCTCCCTCCCTGACCTGTCGTTGGTTGACCCGAGCGGCGGATTCGACGATCTTGTCGCGAAACGACTGCGGACACCGGGCACGCCTGAACAATCCTTCGCGGATGACCCGCTGCGAATGATGCGGGCTGCGCGTTTTGTCGCCCAGCTGCAGTTTGCCCTTGTCTCAGAGGTCGTGACTGCGATGACGGCGCTCGCGGACTCCATTCTCATGATTAGCGCGGAGCGGGTTAGGGACGAATTCATCAAGCTCATCGACGCACCCGATCCGGTTCCCGGTATCCGAACGCTTGTTGACACGGGAATTCTCGATCGCGTGTTTCCCGAGATTCCTGTTCTCATCCGCGAGCACGACGAACACGGTCGTCACAAGGACGTCTACGAACACTCACTCACGGTGCTGACGAAGTCGATTGCACTGGAACGGAAACGATTCCCGGATTCCTCCCCGGACACCATCGGTCGGTTGGCGGCGCTGCTGCACGACATTGGTAAGCCGATGACGCGCTCGTTCGACAACACAAAGGTTGTGACTTTTTACGGTCATGACGTGGCCGGCGCGCGTCTTGCGAAGAAGAGGTTGCACGCGCTCCGATTTGACAACGACACGACCGCCAGAGTGTGCAACCTCATTCGATTGCACCTTCGTTTCTTTGGATACAGCGAGGGAGAGTGGACAGACTCCGCGGTTCGCCGTTATGTCAGGGACGCTGGCGAGGAACTTGAGCGCCTACACATTCTTGTTCGCAGTGATGTCACGACCCGAAACGACAGGAAGCTCGCCCTCATGGACGCGGCCTATACCGACCTCGAAGCTCGAATATCTGAAATCCGCGAACGCGAGGAAATCGACGCGATCCGCCCCGACCTGGACGGCGACCAGATCATGATGATTCTCGATGTGCAGCCCGGCCGTGTTGTCGGTGAGGCCCGTGCGTTCCTTATGGAACTGCGTTTGGACGAGGGACCGCTCGGCGAGGACGAGGCAGAAAAGCGCCTTCGAGCGTGGGCCGCGGGACGCGAATTGTCCTAAGCGCTCGTTTGGGCTATTCTTGGACGGTTGCCCACAGGGCGACGAGCACTAGATGCACAACCCTCCTGCTGCAGAAATTCTGTAGCCGCTGAGTCCAGAGGAGGTGGGTTACGTCATGCATCCCTACGAAATAATGGTGATTCTCGACCCCGAGGTCGATGAGCGCACCGTACAACCGACGCTTGATAAGTTCCTGAGCGTCATCACCAACGGCGGAGGCTCTGTCGACAACGTCGACTTGTGGGGCCGCCGGCGATTGTCGTACGAAATCCAGAAGAAGAGCGAAGGCATCTATGCCGTCATTAACTTCACCGCAGACCCCGCGACCACGCAGGAACTCGAGCGCCAGCTCCGACTCAACGAGTCAATCATGCGCACCAAGGTTCTTCGTGCAGACGAAGCCGTAGCCCGCATTGCCTCGCAGGCCATCGAAGCAGCGGAAGCCGCAACGCTCGCCGAAGCGACGGCGGAGTAAGCACCATGGCTAACGACACAGTGATCACAGTTGTCGGCAACCTCACCGCCGACCCGGAACTTCGCTACACGCAGAACGGCGTTGCCGTTGCGAACTTCACGATCGCCTCGACGCCTCGAACGTTTGACAAAGCAAGCAACGAGTGGAAGGACGGCGAAGCGCTGTTCCTCCGTGCAAGCGTGTGGCGTGAATTCGCCGAGCACGTTGCCTCGTCACTGTCGAAAGGTTCGCGCGTTGTCGCCACTGGCCGACTTCGACAACGCTCCTTCGAAACGAAGGAAGGCGAAAAGCGAACCTCAATCGAACTCGAAGTCGACGAGGTCGGCCCCTCGCTTCGATACGCAACCGCAGCCGTCACCCGCGCACCAGGTTCGGCCGCAACCTCTGGCGGCAACACCGAGTGGTCTGCTCCTGCTGGCGGCAACGATTGGGCGGCCCCAGCCAGTCCCGTTGCTGGCGGCGACCCCTGGGGCGCAGGCTCGGCCGAACCCTCTAATGACGACGCTCCGTTCTAACTAACTCTTCACGAAAAGGAATAACCATGGCAGGAAAGGCAACCGGCGACCGCCGCAAGCCGCGCGTAGGCAAGGGAGCGAAGGTGCTTCCCCCCGCACGTGCGATCAAAATCGACGTCATTGACTATAAGGACGTCGCAACCCTTCGCAAGTTCATTTCGGAGCGCGGAAAGATTCGCTCGCGCCGAATCACGGGCGTTTCGGTCCAGGAACAGCGACTCATTGCACGTGCGGTCAAGAACGCACGCGAAATGGCGCTTCTCCCCTACGCCGGCGCTGGCCGTTAAGGAGTACGACAATGGCAAAACTCATTCTCACGCACGAGGTCACTGGCCTCGGCTCTGCCGGAGACGTCGTTGACGTCAAGAACGGCTACGCCCGCAACTACCTCGTTCCCCAGGGATTCGCGATTCTCTGGACCCGTGGTGGTGAAAAACAGGTGACGGACATCAAGCAGGCTCGCGCATCGCGCGCGCTCGCCTCGCTTGACGAAGCACAGGCTCTCAAGGCAAAGCTCGAAAGCGCCACGATCACGGTCAAGGCGTCCGCGGGCTCTGAAGGTCGTTTGTTCGGTTCGGTCAAGACGGCGGATATTGCGGCGGCGGTTGCCGAATCCGGGCTCGGTGACATCGACAAGCGCACCATCGAGTTGACCACCCCGATCAAGTCGACGGGAGCCTTCTCGGCGACTGTCCGTCTCCACGACGGCGTGTCCGCGACCCTCGCACTCAAGGTGATTGCTCGCAAGTAGCCTCGCGAGACCCTCGTTTAGCGCCCGTGTTCGGAAACGAAGACGGGCGCTACAACATTTAACGTGACACGGGCGGAGTGTGGAAAAGTTCAAGGTTCAACCTAAACTCTAAACAAGTTTTCCCACAGTCGGAAAAAACTCAAAACCCGCGGTCAGGAGAACTTTATCGACAAAAAACCAGCGTGGTTTGACGCACTTATCCCCACACCATCCACAGCACTGCACGGCGTGCTGAACATGTTGCCCACAGGCTTATCCACAGGGGTAGTTGCGCCGGTCGGGCGTAAAACGTAGCGTTCGTCGTGTCCGTGTGGCGTGGCGCAGTCCGATGTCCGTTCTCGCGCGCATACTAAATATCCCGCACGAAACGTTGACCCAGGAGGTGATCATCGATGGCAGGTCCGAAACTCGAACTAGTGCCCGAGGGCACCGGTGACACCCGCGTCCCACCCAACGATCAGGCCGCCGAGATGAGCACGCTCGGCGGGATGCTGCTGTCCAACGATGCCATCGTCGAAGTACTCGAGCTCATCAAGGGCGAAGATTTCTATTTCCCCAAACACGAAATCATTTTTAACGCGATAAATACCGTCTTCTCTCGATCGGAACCGACCGACGTCATCATGATCACCGATCAATTGACCCGCGACGGCAACCTGAACAAAATCGGCGGCGCGAGTTATCTCCACACGCTCGAATCGTCCGTGCCGACTGCCGCCAACGCCAGCTACTACGCCAGCATCGTCGCGGACAAAGCGATTCTCAGAAAACTTGTGCAGTCGGGAACTCGAATCACTCAACTCGGATACGCCGCCGAAGGCGACCCGAGCGAGCTCGTCAACGATGCCCAGGTCGAAATCTTTGCGATTGGCCGCTCAGCGGGAGCTCAGGACGCGATCGTACTTCGCGACGCCGTCAAGATTGCGGTCAACGAGATGGAAGAACAAGCAAAATCTGCCAAAGAGGGGCTTGACATCCCCACCGGGTTTCGCGAGCTCGACGACGTCACGAACGGACTTCACCCGGGGCAACTCGTCCTCATCGCCGCCCGTCCCGGCCTGGGAAAATCCACGCTCGCGCTCGACTTTGCCCGCTCCGCCGCTCTGAGATCAAACGTCCCGACGGTTTTCTTCTCACTCGAAATGAGCGCGAGCGAAATCTCCCAACGTTTGTTGTCTGCTGAATCGAGCGTGCCGCTCAACGCTATTCGTAAGTCAAAAGACCTCAAGTCTGAAGGCTGGAAGCGAATCAACACCATCCAGTCGCGGCTCGATGACATTCCGCTCTATATCGACGACAGTCCTAATTTGACGCTGTCAGAAATTCGAGCGAAATGCCGACGCCTGAAGGCTCAGCACGGCATCAAACTCGTCATTATCGATTACCTCCAACTATTGACGAGTGGCAAGAAAGTCGAGAATCGTCAGCAGGAAGTGTCCGAATTCTCGCGGTCACTTAAGCTTCTAGCGAAGGAACTGGGCGTCCCGATTGTGGCGCTCTCTCAGCTCAACCGCGGACCGGAAAACGCACCGGACAAGAAGCCACAACTGTCGCACCTTCGAGAGTCCGGATCGCTCGAACAAGACGCCGACATTGTGCTTCTCTTACACCGCGAGCGCTTCGCGGAACAAGGCGAAAACCGCAACGACGCCGAGATTCACATCGCGAAGCACCGCAATGGTGAGATGCGCGTGCTATCGGTTCTGTTTGAAGGCCACTATTCGCGTTTCAGTGATATGGCAAAGATCTAGTCGCGAAAACCTCAATTCGCAATCGCGTAGTCTTTACACATGGCAAATGCTGGAAAACCGTTCGTGAGTGTCACTAGGGTCGGTGCCGCCATTCAGCCCTTTGCGCGATACGCCGCTGCCCTCACTGCGGGAGTGGCCATTACGCTCACCGACGAACACTCGACCTACACGGGCCTTGGGTGGCTCACGTTTGTCGTCGTGGTTTCTCTGGTAGCCCGAGGTGGGCCAGCCACTGTGATGAACGCCGTCGCGTGGTGGTCGACGCTGGTAGTCGCCGCGCTGACCGTGCTGGGAATAATCGCAAGCCGGATGTCTCCCGCCACCGCGTTGTCGTTGACGATTGCTCTTGTGGCTTTTGAGGCCTCTCGAGCCTTTACCCGAGGCGACCGAATCTGGCTCTGGTCAACCGGAGTACTGGCGCTGGGGCTCTCGATTCTGTACTTCACCATCGATTCCGACGACAGGACGGCCGCCGGACTGACGGGGGGTTGGGCGATCATTGCGGGTATTTTTGGATTGATTGGCGTAATCGATTCTCGAGTGAAGGCCCGGCGATCGGTGCACAAGCCAGCGGCCTCGAAATCAACACCGACAATAGCGAAGGCGAAATCCCGTGGCACGAAGCGATAAAACTCGACCGGCCGAGCTTGTCGGGCTTGCCTCCGTGGCCGGACTTTTCATCGGAGGCATCGTAGTGATGGTGACCCGAGACTTCGCCCTTGCGGCAATCGCGGGCGGTGGGGGATTTGTCGTCACCATAATCAGTCTTGCGATGATGGTCCTCGCGATGAGCCCACAGTTACCGAGGTCGGACAACAACCCGCACGACTAGCGAAGGTAATCGACCAATTTCGACGCGAGTCCGACGTAGGTTGCCGGTGTGAGTTCGAGTAGGCGCGCTTTCCCGGTTGCCGACATGTCAAGACCTTCGATGAACGTCCGCAGATTCTCGGCGGTCAAACGCTTGCCCCGCGTGAGGTCTTTCAGCAATTCATAGGGATTCTCGACGGTCGTCGTCCCGGCTGCTCGTTCGGCACGCAGCACCGTTTGGATTGCCTCACCGAGGACCTCAAGGTTGGTTTCGACATCGTCGAGCAAGGCCGTGCGATCGACGATGATGTCGTCCAGCCCCGCGTTGATGTTCGAAATGGCGAGCAGCGAGTGGCCGAGCGCCACGCCAAGGTTTCGCTGTGTGGTCGAGTCGGTGAGGTCGCGTTGAAGCCGTGACGTCACGAGCGTTGCGCCGAGAGCATCGCCCAACGCGGACGCAATCTCGAGGTTTGCCTCGGCGTTCTCGAAACGGATGGGGTTGACCTTGTGGGGCATCGTCGATGAACCCGTCGCCCCCTTCACCGGGATCTGTGTGAGATACCCCTGCGAAATGTAGGTCCACACGTCCGTGCACAGGTTGTGTAGCACACGGTTGACGTGACTGATTCGAGCAAGGAGTGCCGCCTGGCTGTCGTGCGATTCGATTTGGGTAGTCAACGGGTTCCACTCGAGCCCGACGGATTCGACGAATTCCCGCGACACACGAATCCAGTCGACCTCGGGTGCTGCGACGACGTGAGCAGAGAAGGTTCCGGTCGCTCCCGAGAACTTGCCTGCCAGTTGAACCGCGTCGACGTCAGCCAGGAGTTTGGTGAGTCGATGAACAAAAACCGCTATTTCCTTGCCAAACGTCGTCGGCGTCGCGGCCTGCCCGTGGGTGCGAGACAACATGGGCGTGTCTCGTTCGGACGTCGCGATAGCCATCAATTTCTGGACCACAACATCTATAGCGGGGCGCCACACCTCGCGAACCGCTGCCCCCAGGGTAATTCCATAGGACAGATTGTTGATGTCTTCGCTTGTACACGCGAAGTGTGTTAACTCGGCGATGCGTGACAAACCAAGACGTTCGAGGTGTTCACGAACGAGATATTCCACCGCCTTGACATCGTGCCTTGTCTTTGCCTCGAGCTCGGCAATCCGAGCGACGTCCGCATCACCGAAGTTCGCCGCGACATCACGCAGGGCAAGACGCTCGTCGGCGCTCAGTTCCGCGCCAAAAAGGCCCTCATCCGCGAGGCGAATCAACCACTCGATTTCAACATGAACCCGCGCACGGTTGAGTCCCGCTTCGGACAGATGTTGACCAATCTCGGCGACCGTATCGTGGTAGCGTCCGTCCAAAGGACTGAGCGGTTGGGGCGAAAGGGCCATATCCCTATTCTCGCAGTTTTATCCCCACGAGACGTGTGCGCACCACCCTTCCACCAAGTACTTGGTTGTATTGCAGCCAAGTCGAAACATCCGTCACGCTGTGATGGTGATATTCGTGAATCTGGTCAACCCAAC
>JBEGPO010000007.1:0-3693 GCA_041181465.1 Actinomycetota bacterium
GTCTCCACCGTCGTTCTCGCTCCGCTCGTCGGACTAGGAGGTGTCGGGTTCGGGATAATCCAAGGCTTGGCTCTGCGCAACTTTTCACAAGTGACAGCGAGTTCGATCGTCATCATCGTGATAACCGTGGCCGGCGATCGTCTGATTGGTTGGGCTCAACGATTTGCAGGGGCTAGATTGAGTCAACCTAAACCTTTGGAGAAGTCATGAAACTCACGCGAAACGCCGCCGTTGCGGCCAGTATTGGATTAATCCTCGGCGTCGCCGGGTGCGCCCCGAGCGCTGTACCATCGAGCGAACCGATCGTCATTGGCTCGCAGGCTTACTACTCGAATGAAATCATCGCCGAGGCCTACGCACTCGTGCTCGAGGACGCTGGATTCACTGTTGAACGGACGTTCTCGCTCGGACAGCGCGACGTGTATGTCCCCGCTATCGTCGCCGGCGAAATCGACCTGTTCCCGGAATACACCGGCAACCTTTTGCAGTTCTTTGTTCCCACCGCGACGGAAACCGCCGCGGAGGACGTCTATGCGGCCCTCGCAACGTCGTTGCCCGAAGGCCTCACCGCGCTCGCCATGTCGCCCGCGAGCGACCAGGATTCCTACAACGTGACACAGGAATTTGCGTCCGCAAACGGCGTTGAGTCCATTGCCGACCTGGCAAGCATTGCCGACATCACTCTCGGTGGCGCACCTGAACTCGCTGAACGCCCATACGGCCCGACCGGCTTGCTCGCAATGTATGGCGTGACGGTTTCGTTCGAGGCAACGGGTGATACGACCGTCGAATCGCTCGTGGCCGGGATTGTCGACATGGCCAACGTCTACAGCGCGGACCCGCGAATCCAGCAACTCGGTCTTGTTACCTTGTCCGACCCGCTCGGATTGTTCCTCGCGTCGAACGTCGTGCCGATTGCGTCGGAAGCAGTGAACGCCGATGCCCGCGCGCTGATTGATGCTGTTTCGGCAGCGATGAGCGCCGCGGATCTGGTCGCACTCAATGTTCGCAGCGTTGACGAGAAATTGTCTGCCGCGGTCATCGCCCGTGAATGGCTCGTGTCCGAAGGACTGCTCGACTAGACCGCAGTCCCGGGCTCGGGGTTACGGCTTCGTTTTGTCGCTGGGCTTTTCGCTTTTGCGTGTCGCCAGAGCGAAAACGGCAAGCCCCGCGACCAGGGCACCAGCACCGAGGCCGTAGGCGAGAACTTCATCTGCGCGATTAGCGTCAACGAAGACTCCAACGAAAACCACGGCGATAATGGCGACGACGACACCGATCAGTTTCGACTTGAGGTCGTCCAGGTCTCTGACCTGCAACCAATCCGGAACCGTGAGTTCGGGGTCGACGAACAATTCATAGAGGCCGTAACCGATGACGAGCAGAACCGTTCCCAACAGGATTGCGTCGACTGCGGTCAAAACCGCAACGATGGTGTCCTTGAGGTACGCATGAGCCGCTACCGATTCGTAAACCACGATGATCATTTCAATCGAACCTTGCGCCATGAGGAGCAATGCGCCGATGATGGATGCGATCGCGGGAACAATCACCGCATATCGAGTGAGACCAAGAATTTGTCGCATGAATCAAGTTTAGGTGCCCTCGGGTGGGTTTAGGTAGGCATCGAATTCTGCACGCAAGGGTCGGCGCACAGTGCGCGATGCGTCAACCGCGGGCCCGTGCAACTGTATAGAATTTGGAGACTGCCGAAAATGACACTCTTCGTGAGGAGTCTGTTTCGGGACAGCCACAACGAGTGGCACAAAGTGGAAGGTTTGCGCACATGGCTCGTCTGGGAATCGTGAAAGAGGGCAACGGCGAAACTCGGGTTGCCGCCACTCCGGACACCGTCGCAAAGCTGTTGACCTTGGGCTACGAGGTCGTTGTTGAACGCGGCGCTGGCGCTGAATCGTCTTTCCCCGACTCTCAATACAAGGCCGCTGGCGCAATCGTCGCCGACAAAAAGAAGACGTGGTCATCCGAGATCGTGATGAAAGTCAATGCCCCCACCGACGCAGAGATTGCAAGCATGGCTCCCGGCACCACCGTGATTGGCGTGATGGCACCGGGGCTCCGACCGGAACTTCTGGCCGCACTCGCCAAGCGCGGACTCACGGCAATTGCACTTGATGCGGTCCCTCGAATTTCCCGTGCCCAATCGATGGACGTCTTGAGCTCGATGGCGAACCTCGGTGGTTACCGAGCCGTCATCGAATCCGCCTATGAGTTTGGTCGTCTCTTCACCGGTCAGGTAACCGCGGCGGGCAAAGTGCCGCCGGCGAAGGTACTGGTCGCTGGGGCAGGAGTCGCTGGACTTGCCGCGATCGGCACCGCCTCGAGCATGGGTGCAATCGTTCGAGCGACCGACCCCCGTCCCGAAGTGGCAGACCAGGTCAAGTCCATTGGTGGCGAATACGTCGCGGTTGAGGTCAACGAAAAAATGACGTCGTCTGACGGTTACGCCAAAGCGACGAGCGAGGCGTATGACCGTCGCGCAGCCGAGATATATTCCGAGCAGGCGCGCGATGTCGACATCATCATTACGACCGCTCTGATCCCCGGTCGACCGGCGCCCAAGTTGTTGACCGAAGCAGACGTCGCGAGCATGAGACCCGGCAGTGTCATCGTCGATATGGCCGCCGGAATGGGCGGAAACGTCGCGGGGTCGAAAGCGGGCAAACGAGTCGTTACCGCGAACGGCGTCGTCATTCTTGGTTACACCGACCTTCCCGGCCGACTCCCCCAGCAAGCCTCGCAGCTTTTCGGCACCAACATGCTGAACCTTCTGAAACTCGTCACTCCCGAAAAAGACGGAAAGTTGACGCTCGACTTTGACGATGTTGTGCAGCGCGCCGTGACGGTTGTCCAGGACGGCGCGGTGTTGTGGCCACCCCCGCCGGTGCAGGTTTCAGCCGCTCCCGCCGCCGCGGCGCCTGAACCAGCGACTCCCGTCGAGAAACGAGTGATGTCCCCTCTTCGGAAGGGACTCCTCAAGGGAATCGGCCTCGCCGTCGTTCTTGCCATTTGCGCTTTCGCCCCCGCACCCCTGCCCCAGCACTTCCTCGTGCTCATGTTGTCGGTGGTTGTCGGCTTTTACGTCATCGGCAAGGTGCACCACGCACTTCACACGCCGCTCATGAGTGTGACAAACGCCATCTCGGGGATCGTTGTCGTGGGCGCGATTGCCCAACTCGCATCAGACAACATCGTCGTCCAGATTCTGGCCGCCGTCGGCGTCCTTCTCGCATCAATCAATATCTTCGGTGGATTTGCCGTGACGCGTCGAATGCTCAAGATGTTTAGCAAAGGTGGAAACAAATGAACATCGACATGCTGACGACCGCCGTCTATATCGTCGCGGCACTTATGTTTATCTTGAGCCTCGCCGGCCTGAGCAAGCACGAAACGTCCCGATCGGGTCTCACGTTCGGAATTGCAGGTATGGCTCTCGCTCTAGGTGCGACGATCGCGTCACTCGCGCTCAATACCTGGGGTTCCGCACAGTCAACTCTCGGGCTGACTCTTCTCGTTGTTGTCATCCTCATCGGTGCCGGAATCGGACTGTGGCGCGCGCGCGTGGTTGAGATGACGGGCATGCCCGAGTTGATCGCCCTCCTCCACAGCTTCGTCGGACTGGCCGCCGTACTTGTGGGGTGGAACGGTGCACTCGATTCGAGTGACGTACCCGCC
>JBEGPO010000008.1:0-4312 GCA_041181465.1 Actinomycetota bacterium
AAGCCACCGGCCATGTTGAACCAGTTGACGTCTTCAGCCGAAGCGACGATTCCGAGCGTTCCGGTTTTCGTCGCGTTTGCGGCTGCGATACCGGCAAGGTATCCGCCCTCTTGCGAGTCAAAGAAGACACCAGCTACCTGGCAGTGGACATTCTGGTCAAGGTCAACGACGAGAACGGGTGAACCCGAAAGCTCCGCAACGCGAGCTCCACCAGTTGCGAACCCACTTGCGTGAGCGATTACGAACTGGTTTCCCTTGTCGAAGGTCTGTTGGACGATCGCCTCGGCGTTGTCGTAGCCGACGCCGCTGTTGATGTCAGCCGTGATACCCAGTTCCGAGGCAGCTTCGCCCGCTCCGAGAATCGCCTGCTGGTTCCAACCGTGGTCTGCTTCTGTTTCCGGGGTGACGACCGCAAACTGCGAAATGGGCTCAGTGGTGCAACCCGTTGCAGTGACAACTTCCTCAACCGGCGGTGCCGCACAACCGGCAAGAACAAACACTGCGGCTCCGATGCCCAGTGCAATGCTCGAACGGATGGCGGTGTGGGGCTTGTCTGAAATAAGTTTCATTCTTCCTTGTTCCCTTCCATGTGAAGTGGTGACTAACCAGAATTGCGTAGAAATTATTACACTTTACAATTCCACTTTGAATATATAAGAACATGGGGGTTGAAGTCAAGGATTTTTCGAAATCAATATCGGTGAGCGGGCCATCCGTGCGCGCATAATGTATCGGCAACAACGGGTTGCACTCACACAGCGCTTGCGTGCCGGCGGTGGTTTAGCGGAATACGGACTCAACCATCGAGGTGGTTGAGGGATTCGTTGAGAATGCCCGAGGCGATCTCTTTTGACGCATCCTTCACGATGGTCCTGAATTTCGCACGCGTTTCTTCGGGGATTCGAAAAGCAGGAGCGACAATCGAGACCGACCCGAGAACGCGCGAGCTCACAATGACAGGGGCGGCGACAGCCCACACGCCCGAATCGACCTCCGATTCGCTTTCCGCAAAGTTCGTCTGCCCAATGACCTCGAGCTGGGATTCAAGACGAAACAGTTCCTCGGGAGGCAACTGGGGTTCGAGTGCGGCGAAATACTGCTGCTGTTTGCGGGCGGGCAGATTTGCCAACAACGTCTTTGCCGCAGCACCGCGGTGAAGGGGCATGATGTGCCCTGGACGGAACGAAATCGCAAGGCTCTTGTCGGGTTGGGCGACTGCTACGCAGACTGCCGCATCGCGAATGCGTTTGACCACGAGCGCCGTTTCATGAGTTTCCTGCATGAGGCGTTCCAGCACGGGCCTCGAGACGCTCGCAAGGTCAAGCGAGACCTCCGACGCGGCGGCGAGGCGCAAGACCTGGGGCGACAACGAATAGCTCCCCCTGTTGCGTTCTTCGACGAGGTACATCTCGCGCAGTAGCGAGAGATAACGGTATGCGCTGGGGATCGAGATCCCATGGGTTTTGGCAATTTCTTCAATCGTCGTCTCTGGCTTCGTCTCGCTAAACTGCAGCAAAATCTGCAGAACACGACGCGCACTATCGACGCCACGCGTTGCTTTAGCCGGATTCGCCACGATTGTTTACCCCTTGCAAAAGTAGTTGGACAACAAGAATATACCCCCGTCATTGGGTCAGGGCTTGTAACTCAAACCCCTCACAGTTCTTTACGGCGTGCTAAATGTCGCGACAAAACGATTTTGCTCGAGGATGTTTCCCGCATATTTTTCGAGAAATAACTCGCGCGAGTGCGGCCCGTCGACGTGTGTATCGAGAACGTAAACCCAGAAATAATAGTGGTGAACACCATGCCCGTGAGGTGGCTGGGGGCCCGTGTAGACGGGCTCGCCGATGCCGTTCAAGCCCTGCGTGAAATCACGGAAATTCGCCGCCGAGATTTCGGTGGTGTCCGTCGGGATGTTGAAGAGTGTCCAGTGCGTGAAACCGTGAGGTAATGGCGCATCCGGATCGTTGAGAACGAACGCGAGCTCAACCGCGTCTTTTCCTACCCCCGAGATCGTGATTGTGGGAGTTGAGTTTCCAGCATCTGCGCTAAATCGGTCGGGTATTCGCCCGAGTGACGGAATGTCAGGTGACGACACGGTGAGGTCGGCGATGTACTTGGGCATGGCGGTTTTCCAATCAGCTAGGTGTTAGGCGGTGCGGTTGACAAAATCGTGAACCAATTGCGCAATCTCAACCGGCTTTTCTTCTGGTACATAGTGGTCAGCACCCTCCACGAGAGCGTATTCCAGGTCGGGTCGAAGTGCTTTTGTGCTCTCGAACGCCTCCGCGGTTACGAGAACACTGTCTGCACCGCGAATCAACAACCCTGGCGCCTCAACGTCGGAGAGCGCGGGACCAAGGTTTTCTCTCAACCCCTGAACGGTTTGCGCCATTGCCGACGGATCGGCGAGCGGCCGAAAAAGTCCACCCTCCTCTGCAAAACCGTGACGGGCTCGTCGCACAATCGCGTCCCGCGGAATGGCGGGGTAGCGTTCAGCAAGGTAACTCTCCACGTCATCGAGAGACTCAAAATTCCGTGACCCACCCGCGACGCGTTGTTCGAGGGAATCAAAGACGTCGCCTTCGATGAACGGAGTGAAGTCGATGCCGACGAACCCCGATACGAGACGAGGGAACGTCGACGCGGTCACTATTGCGTTCCGTGCACCGAGCGAATGGCCAACGATGACCGCCCTACCCCTGATTGCGTGCGTTTCAATCAACCGCGCAACATCGGAACCGTAGTCGGCCGCGGAGTACCCCGTCGCGGGCTTGTCGCTTCGTCCGTGTCCTCGTTGATCCACGGCCATGATGTGAAACGTGTTCTCGAGAATCGAGACGATTGGTTCCCACACAGCAAGGTTTGCGGTCACGCCGTGCAACAGCAACAACGACGTGGACCCCCCTCCCGAAAAGTCGACGCTGAGAGAAATGTTTCCGACGGGAACTATCTCTCGGTGTCGAGCGGGCGAGGGGACCACGTCGCGCCCTAGATGATGCTGCCGCTGAGTGGAGCCGGCATCGATTTGCGAACCGCGATGAACTGCTTCACGATTTCGCCACGTGTCTTTGCGACGTCGCCGTCGCCGTACTCGAAAATTCCCCCAGAGGACTTCATCCCGAGTTTCCCCTTCTCAACGAGATCAGAGATAAAGGATGGGACCCCGGAGCTGTTAGACAAATCGGGGTTGAGGTAGCTCGCAACACTCGTATAGATGTCAAGTCCGGCCATATCCAGTAAACGCATCGGCCCAACGACAGCCAACTTGTAGCCGATGCCCCATTTCACACACACATCAAGGTCGCGTTGCGAGATGACCCCCTCGTCGACCAGTGCGAGGCACTCACGAAGGATTGCGTACAGCACGCGGTTCTCGACGAAACCGGCCTTCTCTTTTTCGTAGACCGCCTCATAGCCAAACGCATGGACAATCTCTATGAGTCGGTCAGCAATAGCGCCGTCGGTCTTTTCGCCGGGCACAACCTCGATCATGGGGATGATGTGCGGCGGGTTCGACCAGTGCATGCCGATAAAGCGCTCGGGGTTCGACAGCGCTTCGGCAATCGCGGTGATGGGAATTCCCGAGGTGTTCGACGCAATGATGACGTCGTTCCCCACGTGCTTTTCGACATCGGCCAACACGGATTTTTTGAGGTCAATCTTTTCGGGAACTGCCTCGACAACGAAGTTCGTATCGGCAAGAGCTTCGGCAAGATCGGTGTGGAACGAGACGGTACCGGACGACGTGGATGTGCCGCCGATTTGGTCCAGCACGCTCTCACACAGAGCGAGGGCGCTCTTGGCATTCTCGAGGGCGGTCTCACTGATGTCAAAGACACGCACCTGAGAGCCGGCGCGAGCAAAGATTGCCGCGATTCCGGGGCCCATCGTTCCGGAACCGACGATGGTGGTGATTGCGGGAAGAGACATGATTCACTCCTTTGTGTTAATGATCTCGAGTTTTGTTAGGTGGTTGGCGCCATGGGGGCGTCGTACTTCGGGTCCCACGACCGGCCTTCGCGAACAGCCAGTTTGCGGTTGAAATAGTTCCAAAAGTTGTTCTTGGCACGTTCGGGGTAAATATCGACACGCTTGGTCAGAATCTCGCCGTGATCCGGGGCGTCGTGTTTCCATCCCGTCGACGCAATCGCGACCTGCATTTTGGCGGCTTTCTCCAGGAAAATGCCAGCAAGGGTGCATTCCTTGACCCCCGTGCCGACGAACGACGCGCCGTGATTACGAAGGAGCACTGCGTCGGACCCACCCAATGACGCGGCGTGGGCTTCTCCCAGAGCGCGGGTGTCAA
>JBEGPO010000009.1:0-5141 GCA_041181465.1 Actinomycetota bacterium
CGGCCGAACACATGGCACTCGACCAGGTCTTGACCGAAGAGGTCGGTGCCGGCCGACGCGGGCCGACGCTGCGTTTCTGGGAGTGGAATGAAAAAGCGGTCATCATCGGATCATTCCAATCTCTTCGCAACGAGGTCGACGTCGACGAGGCCGCCGCCCGCGGAATCGGGGTGTTTCGCCGGGTGAGCGGTGGCGGTGCGATGTTCATCGAACCCGGAAACACCATCACCTACTCGATTTATGCACCGGCTGACCTAGTCCGCGGTATGTCATTCACCGACTCCTACGCGTTCCTTGACGATTGGGTCCTGCAGGCACTGAACTCCATCGGAATCGCGGCAGAGTACAAACCGCTCAACGACATCGCCAGCCCGTTGGGCAAGATTGGCGGAGCAGCGCAGAAGCGTTTGGGAAACGGTGCTGTGTTACACCATGTCACGATGGCCTACGACATCGATGCCAACGCGATGTCGCAGGTGTTGCGAATCGGTCGAGAGAAACTAAGCGATAAGGGAGTCACGAGCGCGGCGAAGCGTGTGGACCCGATCAAGAGCCAGTCGGGGATGACGCGCACCGAGGTCATCGACACGATGGTCGAGACATTCCGAAGGCTCTACGGACTGACAGACGGGTTGATCACCGCCGACGAGCGTGCTCGAGCCGCCCAGCTCGTGACAGACAAATTCCTCACCGACGAGTGGTTACGCCGAGTTCCCTAGGCTTCGAACTTGTAGCCGAGACCGCGAATCGTCATGATGAACTTCGGGTTGGCTGGGTCGGGTTCGATTTTGCTGCGGATGCGCTTCACGTGGACATCGAGCGTCTTCGTGTCCCCGTAATAGTTCGAACCCCAGACTCGATCGATAATCTGCCCCCGCGTCAGCACTCGGTTGGTGTTGTCCATGAGGTATTCAAGCAACTCAAACTCTTTAAGCGGCAGGGTCACGGGCTGACCATTGACCGTGACCGCGTGGCGTTCGGCGTCGAGGCGAACAGGACCAGCTTCGAGGACCGATCGGCTCTCGTTCGAATCGGGAGCGGCGCCGCGACGCAGAACTGCCTTGATCCGTGCGAGCAGCTCGCGGGTTGAATAGGGCTTCACGACGTAGTCATCAGCGCCAATTTCCAGACCGACGACCTTGTCAACCTCGGAGTCCTTCGCGGTGACCATGATAATCGGCACATTAGATCGCGTGCGGATTTCACGACAGACGTCGACTCCGCTCATTCCCGGAAGCATCAGGTCGAGCAGAATCAAATCGGGCGAATTGTTTTGCCATTGAACCAGCGCCGACGGTCCATCCACGGCTTCGAGCACGTCAAACCCTTCGCGCTGGAGGATGTAGACGAGGGGTTCCCGCAGGGATTGTTCGTCTTCGACTACGAGCACACTACTCATTGGTGTTCTCCTCGCTAGTGTCCACAAGCCTAGGTAGGCGAATGGTAAACGTTGAGCCGACACCCTGCTGTGAAAAGAGGGTGACCTCACCGCGGTGACTCATGCTGATGTGTTTCACGAGACTGAGACCGAGGCCAGTTCCGCCCGTCGTGCGGTCGCGCGATTCATCCACTCGGTAGAACCTTTCGAACACGCGGGCTTGTTCATCCGCCGGGATACCGACACCCTGGTCCGTCACGATGATGTCGACGTGTCCGTTTCGAGCGGTGACGCCGATGCCGACCTGTTGATTTTTGTCTGAATACTGAATCGCGTTCTCGAGAAGGTTTTTCACGGCTACGGTCAGCAGTTCGCCGTCACCCATGACGAGGATGTCGTCGGCGAATTTTGCGTTGATGTCGATGTTTTTCGCCTCCGCGATGACAACCGTTCGTTCAAGAGCCTCGCGGATGACGGCGCCGACATTGACAGGACGGGCACTCGACAGGATGTCGGATGATTCAACGCGTGACAACTGAATAATCTCGGTGACGAGGTTGGACAGGCGCCGCGCTTCGCGGCGAAGGCTGTCAGCAAACTTGTGCATTTGTTTCGGGTCGTCCAGCGCACCCTCCATTGCTTCGCTGAGCAGAGTGATGGCCCCGATGGGAGTTTTGATCTCATGAGTGACGTTCGCGATGAAATCTCGACGGATCGTCTCGAAGTCGCGCTCATCGGTCGAGTCTTCAACGAGGACCAGCACGAAACCGCTCCCGATGGACACCGCTCTCGCGTGCAAATATCGAACGTCACCGCCTGCACCGAGCGTCAGCTCGAACTCAACTTCGTGGGGTGAATCGGAGTCCTTGGCGCTGCGGACGAGCTTTCGAATTTCGTTGCTGCGGATCACGCGACCCGATACCAGTCCCAGAGCGATGGCACTGTTTGTTGCGCGAAGCACCGCTAGTGAATTGTCAACGACAAACCCGGCCGTTGCTAAAACGCTGATGAGACTCGAAGCCATGTCGGTCAATGATTCGTCGGAATGGGAATTTCTGGGACGCATCCGCACCGATCGAAAAAACAAATAGGTCGCACCAATGGCGATGACGGCCACGGAGGACGCCACCATTACGAGAATGTCGATTGTTACCATCCATTTCAGGTTATGTGACTAACGGCGCGCTATCGTGGTTATCAGACCAATTGGTTTGGCTATTTCATCATCCGTTAGCGAGTTGTTAGAGCGGAGTTCACTGCGCTCTGGTTCGTTGAGAAGATTAACTGAAAGGGTTGCCATGCGCGAGATGTTCGACCAAGAGCTGGAATCGGTTCAAGAGCGAATTGTCGAGATCGCCGACACCGTGTTCACGGTGGTCACCGATGCCGCCACGGCACTACTGGAAGCGGACGTGAAGTCGGCGGATCGCGCCCTCGTCGGTGCGGAAATCATCAGTGAAAAGGCGCTGTCGCTGGATGAACTCGTCATCCGGACTCTCGCGCTGCAGGCCCCGGTCGCCCGAGACCTGCGAATCCTCGTCTCGACCCTGCGCATCTCGGCGTCGCTTGAACGAATGGGAGCACTCGCGTCGCACATCGCCACGATCGCCCGATTCCGCTTCCCCGATTCCGCAATTCCCGAGACGCTGTCGGACACGTTCGACGAGATGGCGCGGCTTGACATCCGTTTGTGCAAGAAGTTGATCAAGTTACTGAAGAACACATCGGTCGACTTGGCTCGGTCAATTCAGGCAGCTGACGCCCGCGTCGATGAACTTCATCGCGAGGTGTTCGAGATCGTCCTTGACAAAACCTGGAAAGAAAAGGCGGTTCACACAGTGGACGTGACCCTCGCCAGCCGATATTTCGAGCGCATCGCCGACCACGTTGTCGATATCTCGTCAAAGGTCAGCTACCTCACGACGGGCGATTGGTCCGACAGCGACCTAGATGATTAATTGATTAATGCTCCGTTGTTCTGCTGTCCACATGCCGTCCATGTTCTTGGAGTTTAGTCAGGCTTACCGAATCATTCGATGATGTGCATTTTTGTCGAAGCTATCGGCCCCACCACAATGAAAGGTCGAACCAAGAAATGTTCAATCCAGTAAAAGTTGCGAGTGCTGTTGCGCTCGTCGCGTTGACCCTCACGGGTTGCGCCGCGAACGAAGGCGGAGAAACGGAAAGTCCCGCAGCAAGTCTCACGGGAACTCTCAACGGTGCAGGAGCATCATCCGCCGGAAGCGCCCAGGAAGCGTGGATCGCCGAGTTCCAGACGGCCAACGACGGCGTTACGGTCAATTACGACCCCAGCGGTTCAGGTGCGGGTCGAGAGTCCTTCTTCGCCGGTGCGGTTCAATTCGCGGGTACGGACTCGTCTCTCTCGGACGACGAACTCGCCCTCACCTCTCCCGTCTGTGCAGCTGAAGGCGGCTTCTTTGAGGTACCCGTCTATGTCTCGCCCATCGCCGTCATCTTCAACGTCGACGGAGTTGATGCACTCAACCTCGCACCGGCAACAATCGCGGGAATCTTCAAGGGAGACATCACCAACTGGAACGACGCAGCAATCGCTGCGGACAACCCGGACGTGACCTTCCCCGACTTGGCGATCACCGCGGTTCACCGTTCGGATGACTCGGGAACGACCAAGAACTTCACGGACTACCTCAGCAAGAACGCCGGCGACATCTGGGATGGCGAAGTTGGGGACGCGTTCCCCTACTCGACCGGTGAAGGTGCTTCTGGTACCTCGGGAGTGGTTGACGCTGTCACCAACGGAACCGGAACGATCGGTTACGCTGACGCATCGAAGGCCGGAGACCTCGGAACCGCCAACATCAAGGTTGGCGACACCTGGGTTGGTCACACCCCAGAAGGAGCAGCGGCTGTCGTAGCGTTGTCACCCCGCATCGAAGGCCGTTCGGCCACCGACATGGCTGTATCGATCGACCGCACCCTGACCGATTCGACCGCCTACCCGCTCGTTCTCGTGTCGTACCTCATTGGATGTAACGACTACGCGGATGACGCCATCGGTGCCCTCGTGAACGCCTACGCCTCGTACCTGACGAGTGTTGACGGGCAGGCAACCGCCGCCGCCAACGCTGGATCTGCACCCGTTTCGGGCGCGGTTCAGGAAGAAGCGGCCGCAATCACCGCAGCAATCAAGTAACGACTAAGGCCAAGTGAGGGGCGCTGAATCTTTATGATGCAGCGCCCCTCTTCTGTCGTTAGTGTTTCCCTGTGACCTCACCAACGAACACAACAGTTCGACCTCGCAGAGGCGATCGAATTTTCCGTGGCGTTTCGATTGGTGCCGGGGTAGTCATTCTTTCGGTTTTGGTCCTCGTCGCGGCGTTCTTGGTATTCAAAGCCCTTCCGGCACTAGACCCATCGGCACAGATCGACTCCACGCCGGACGGATTCCTTTCCTTTGTTGGACCGTTGGTTTTTGGCACATTGTTTTCTGCGACGCTTGCTCTGATCTTTGCGACGCCCTTGTCCATCGGAATCGGACTTTTCATTTCGCATTACGCCCCCCGCCGAATTGCATCGGCTCTTGGGTATGTCATCGACTTGTTGGCGGCGATCCCCTCAGTTGTCTATGGACTGTGGGGGATCCAAGTCTTTGCCCCGTTCATCCAGCCGGTGTATCAGTGGATGTCCGACAATTGGGGTTTCATTCCGATTTTTGCAGGTCCGGTCTCTGGCACTGGGCGCACGATTCTCACAGTCGGGGTGGTCCTCGCCATCATGATTT
>JBEGPO010000010.1:0-5447 GCA_041181465.1 Actinomycetota bacterium
CCATTTCCCAGTGGTAATACGAGAGTGTTCCCGAAATGCTCACCCCGGTCATCTGCGCGACAGAAGGGTTTGGCGTGACGGCCGGGGAGGAAGCGACCTCTTCCGCGGCAGCCGGACTCACCACGGCTACCGGACCGAGAAGGCCTGCGGTGATCGCTGTCACCAGAACGGCGGACAGGCGGGCTTTGGTCAATTTCCAGGCGTTCATGTTGTCCTTTTGCTCACAGTGATTTCTCCTAATTTAGTAAAGTTAAATGATTTTGTCAACGACATTTCTTGTCATTCTAAAGGAATAATCTGCCACTCCGTGAGAGCTAGATTTCGCTATACTTTCGGACGTTAGTTCACGGGCGTTAGTTCACGATAGACGCCACTAACGCGACAAAAGCCCCCGATAAATCGGGGGCTTTTTAACTGTCTCAACCAGCTTCGGTCGGCTTTCGCCGCCGCGGAGAATGGGGGATTCGAACCCCCGAGGGCTTGCACCCAACCAACTTTCCAAGCTGGCGCCATAGGCCACTAGGCGAATTCTCCTGCGTTGCCAGGGCAACATGACAAGCATACCGCCCGAGAATTGGTTCGCTCCGCCCCATCGGGGTGTGCGAGGAGTAGCCTCGGCTTATGCGAATCCTGCTTGTGGGCGCCGGAGGTGTTGGCGATGCGATTGCCAAGATCGCCGCTCGCCGCTCCTTCTATGAAACCATCATCGTCACCGACTACGACAAATCTCGTGCCGAGCGAACCATTGAATGGATTCGAGGCAAACACGGTGATTCGGTGGCGGCAAAGTTCATGGCCGACCAGATTGACGCGTCGAACGCCGACGTGGTCGCCGACGTTGCGCGCCGTCACTCCGCCACCCACGTGATGAACGCGGTCGAACCAAAGTTTGTCCAGGCAATTTTTGCTGGGGCGAAAGCCGCCGGGGCGGGGTACCTCGACATGGCCATGAGCCTGTCCCACCCGCACCCGACGAATCCCTATTCCGAGACGGGTGTGAAGCTCGGTGACGAACAATTCGCCGCCTCGGCCGAATGGGAAAAATCAGATCAACTCGCGCTCGTCGGCATCGGCGTCGAGCCGGGGATGTCTAACGTCTTCGCTCGTTACGCCGTCGATCACTTGTTCAGCGACGTCGATGAACTCGGCACCCGTGACGGTGCGAACCTCGTCGTCTTTGATGACGAGGGCAATGAAATTTTCGCACCCAGTTTCAGTATTTGGACAACGATCGAAGAATGCCTCAATCCCCCGGTCGTCTGGGAAAAGGACCGCGGTTGGTTCACGACCCCGCCGTTCAGCGAGCCCGAGGTGTTTGATTTCCCCGAAGGAATCGGGCCGGTCGAGTGTGTGAACGTCGAACACGAAGAAGTTCTCATGATGCCGCGCTGGCTTCCGGCCAAGCGAGTCACGTTCAAATACGGTCTGGGTGACGAATTCATCGGGGTACTCAAGACACTTCACAACTTGCACCTTGATTCGAATGAGCCGATTCGTGTTCGAAGTGCTAACGGACCCGTCGAGGTTTCACCGCGTGACGTCGTCGCCGCTGCACTGCCGGATCCAGCCACAATCGGCCCACGCATGAAAGGCAAGACATGCGCCGGGGTGTGGGTCACTGGAAAGGGCAAGGACGGAAACCCGCGCGAGGTTTACATCTATCACGTGTCGGACAACGAGTGGACGATGGCCGAATACGAGAGCCAGTGCGTTGTGTGGCAGACCGCCCTCAACCCTGTGATCGCCCTCGAGTTGCTCGCGACCGGCAAGTGGTCAGGTGCCGGAGTCCTCGGCCCGGAAGCATTCGATGCGGTGCCGTTCCTCGACCTCATGGCCGCCGCTGAATCCGACGGCGGATACGGCCAGTCGTGGGGCATGCGCGAACAATAAAAATCGGGACGCCACCCGAAGGTGACGCCCCGACGGGGTAAGTCGAAACTTACTTGAGCGTGACAGTTCCGCCGGCTTCTTCGATAGCAGCCTTTGCCTTTTCAGCGGCCTCTTTGTTGGCGCCTTCGAGGATGGTCGCGGGTGCGCCATCGACGAGAGCTTTTGCTTCACCGAGTCCGAGGTTCGTGAGTGCACGGACCTCTTTGATGACCTGGATCTTCTTTTCGCCAGCAGCTTCGAGGACAACGTCGAACGAGTCCTTCTCTTCTTCGGCTTCGCCGCCACCAGCAGCGCCACCGGCTGCGGGTGCAGCGGCAGCAGCAACGGGTGCAGCGGCGGTTACGTCGAATACCTCTTCAAACTTCTTGACGAAGTCCGAGAGTTCGATGAGCGAGAGCTCTTTGAATGCCTCAATGAGGGCATCTGCGCTGAGCTTAGCCATGATTGTCTCCTTGTTTTTGGGGTTGTCAAAAACGCGCTAGTTACGCGTTTTCCTGCTTCTGACGCAACGCGTCGACCGCGCGAACGGCCTTTGCGAGCGGTGCGTTGAACATATAGGCAGCGCCGAACAGCGAGGACTTGAGTGCGCCTGCGAACTTGGCAAGCACGACCTCTCGCGTCTCGAGATCGGCGAGCTTCATTACCTCGGCAGCAGTGAGGGGTGCTCCGTCGAAGAAGCCTCCCTTGATGACGAGGTGTTGGTTTGCCTTGGCAAAGTCACGCAGGGACTTCGCAACGGTGACGGTGTCACCGTGAACGAAGGCAATAGCGGTCGGTCCGACGAGTTCGGCATCGAACGAACTGATGCCTTCCGCGTTGAACGCCCGCTTGGCCAGCGTGTTCTTCACCACGGCGTACGACGCGTTCGCACGGATGTTTCCGCGCAGCTCTTTGAGCTGTGCGACCGTGAGTCCGCGGTACTCAGTGAGCAGTACGCCGCTCGAGGTTCGGATTGCGTCCGAAATCTCGGCGATTGTTGCTTCCTTGTTCGCCATGGTGCTCCTTGTGTTTGAATACGGAACCGACGGCCACGGGAAATGAAAAAACTCCGGCGCACACGCACGGAGTTGAACAGCTTTCGCTGGGGAACTTCATTCGCCTGCGCGGGTCCTCACCGGGGTGAGACTTCGATTTCGAACTCACGTTCGAAACAACCAGCGGTCTTCGGTTCCTTCAGGGTACAGGGCAGTCGACTGTCAACGCAAATCAGCCGAGAGTCAACCTGGGAACGGTGACAACGAATCGTGTGTTTCCCGGTTCGCTCTCGACAACAATCGTTCCCTTGTGGGCACGGACGAGTCCTTCCACAATTGCCAATCCAAGTCCAGTAGAGCCAGTGGCGCGGGCGCGCGAAGTGTCCGCTCGGGCGAATCGTTCGAACAAGTTTGCGCGTATTTCATCGGGGATTCCGGGTCCGTTATCGGCGACAGTGATGACAACAGAATCGTCGGTCGTCGCAACGTTGGTGGTGACGATAGTTTTTGCCGGGGTGTGGGTCCGAGCGTTCGCCAACAGGTTGACGAGTATTTGATAGAAACGGTCGCGATCGGCAGCAATCTTCGTTCCGCGAGCGACCGTGACTTTCCACGTGTGCGCGGGACCGGCAACCATGGCATCGTTGACGGCATCCTTAACGAGTTTCGACACGTCGAGCGGTGCGAGGTCGAGTTCACGCCCTTCGTCGAGTCGCGCAAGCAACAACAGGTCTTCGACGAGCACAGACATGCGCACGGATTCCGATTCGATTCGACCCAAGGCGTGGCGCAGGTCTTCGGACATCTCCATATCCTGTCGCCTGGTCAATTCCGAGTATCCGCGAATTGCCGTGAGCGGAGTACGGAGCTCGTGGCTCGCGTCCGCGACGAACTGTCGCACCTTGGCCTCGCTGTCGCGACGGGCCGAGAGGGCCTCGTCAACGTTGTCGAGCATATGGTTGAACGCGTTGCCCAATTGGCCCACCTCGGTGTCGGGTTCGTCAATGGTCACGCGTTCCGTGAGATCAGCGTCTCCGACAGCCAGTTGCATCCCCGAAATGCGTCGTGCCGTCTCTCGCATTTTCTCTAGTGGCCGCAGTGCGATGTCGACGCTCTGCCGACCGACGATGACGACGAGAGCAACGATTCCCGCGATGAGAAAGGCCAAAAACGTTCCAATTCGGCCGACGACACGATCGATGGCAGCGGTCGGGAGTCCCATGAGAACCGTGCTGCCCTTGACGTTACCGACGACCGCCATTCGGTAATCACCCGCACGCACGATCCTCACGTCCCTGATGTTGGCGTTCCAGCCAGTCACCGGGATGCTCGCGAGCTGTTGTTCGGAAAAAGACTCGCGGTCGGCGCGTGCATTGAGATAGACCGCCGAGACCCTCCCGCTGGCGTCAATTGCGGCGAGGACCGTTCCCACGGACATTCCCCGCCCATCGAGGTGAAGCCCCCCGTCGCGCGGCGTGCCCGGGGGGGCCTGAATTCGCTGTACAGCCGAGGTGAGTTCCTCGTCGAGTTGACCGATCATGTACGTACGAACGCCGACCATCGTGGCACCACCAATCGCGAGACCTGCGAGTGCCGTCAATATCGCGCTAGAGAAGATGAGCCGCTTGCGTAATGGCCAGCCAGTGAACATCGATTACTCCGCCGGGCGCAATACGTATCCGACGCCGCGAACGGTGTGAATCATCGCCGGTCCGAGAGTGTCGATTTTCTTTCGAAGATACGAGATGTAAATTTCGACAATCGACGAACGCCCGCCGAAGTCGTATGACCAAACGCGATCCAGAATCTGGGCTTTGGAGAGGACTCGCTTGGGGTTTCGCATGAGGTATCGCAGTAGTTCGAACTCGGTGGCCGTGAGTTCGATGCGCGCGTCCCCCCGGAAAACCTCGTAGGTTTCCTCGTTCAGAACGAGGTCGCCGACGACGATTTCGGGGTCTTCTCGGACCTCACTTGCCAGGATCGAACGCCGGACGATTCCGCGAATACGCGCGACCAATTCCTCGACAGAAAAGGGCTTGGTGACGTAGTCGTCTCCGCCCGCGGTCAGACCGACCACACGATCAGCAACGGCATCCTTGGCCGTGAGGAACAGCACGGGAACGTCGACATTGTCCGCGCGAATTCGGCGCATGACCTCGAGCCCATCGAAATCGGGAAGCATGATGTCGAGCACGATGATGTCGGGGTTGAAATCCTTGGCCTCGGCGACGGCCGCGCGCCCACTCGCCGCGGTTCGCACCTCGAATTTTTCGTAGCGAAGCGCCATCGAGACGAGTTCTGAAATGGCGGGTTCGTCATCGACAACGAGCGCCCGAACGGGCTTGCCGTCCGGCTTGACGAGTGCAGAGTTTTCTGAGGTCACTATTCCAGTTTGCCTAGTTTCCTATGAATTTGCCCAGCGATTTCTGTATTTCGAACGTGAAATGCACAAACGCCCCGGCCGAAGCCGAGGCGTTTGTGAGCAATACGAACCTAGAGTGCGCTGACGTCGAGTGGGATACCCGGACCGAACGTCGTCGAAATCGTCGCTTTCTGGATGTAACGACCCTTCGCCGATGACGG
>JBEGPO010000011.1:0-2948 GCA_041181465.1 Actinomycetota bacterium
CGTCCGTGCCAATCGTCATGAGTCGCTTGTCGATTTCAGTATCGACGCGCGAGACGAAGAACGAAGCCACCGAGTGAATGGTCGACAGGTCATGACCGTTGGCCTGTGCTTGCTCAAGTCCCGCGAGGTACGCATCAATCACGTCGGCGTATCGCTCCAGCGAGAATATGAGCGTCACGTTGACGCTAATTCCTTCGGACAGCACCGCGGTGATCGCGCCAAGACCCTCAACGGTCGCCGGTATCTTGATCATGACGTTGGCTCGTCCGACGCGGGTGAACAGTTCTTTCGCTTGTGCAATTGTCGCTTCCGCATTGAACGCAAGGGTCGGCTCGACCTCGATTGAGACTCGACCGTCTTGGCCGTGTGTTCGGTCGTAGACGGGTAGAAAGATGTCACACGCGGCGGCAACATCGTCACTGGTAGCCGCAAAAACCGCGTCGGTGACGGATGCTCCGGCGGCGGCGAGTTCGGCAATCTGCGCTCCGTAGGACTGGCCAGTTGCGAGCGCTGACGCGAAAATTGTCGGGTTCGTGGTGACACCGACAACGTTGCGCGTGGCGATGAGCAATTCTAGAGACCCCGACCGGATGCGGTCGCGAGAAAGGTCGTCCAGCCAGATCGATACGCCAATGTCAGAAAGTTTCTGGGTGGGAGTGGTCACGAATCGTGCCTTTCGGTTGTCGAGAGCAGGGTTTCGGCCGCAGCCACAACAGCTTCGGGTGTTATTCCGAATTCACGGAACAGAGTCTGGTAGTCGGCGGAAGCGCCGAAGTGTTCGATGGAAATTGATGTGCCGTTGGCGCCAACATACTTCGACCATCCGAGGGCGATTCCGGCTTCGACCGAAACGCGCGCGGTGACAGCGCGGGGCAGGACAGATTCGCGATACGCCTCGGGCTGTTCGTCAAACCACTCCAGACACGGAGCCGAGACCACGCGGGCACCGATTCCCCTCGCTGCGAGGGCCTCGCGGGCGTCGACGGCAACACCCACCTCCGAGCCGGTGGCGATGAGGATGACATCGACCGTTCCGGTAGGCGAGTCGACGAGCGTGTATGCGCCTTGTGCTGCGTGATGAGCCGGCGCGAATTCGGTGTCACTGGCCGCGATTCCTCGAGAGAAGACCGGTAGGTTCTGACGCGATAGTGCGATTCCCGCCGGACCGTTTCGACGCGAGAGGATTGTCCGCCACACCCACGCGGTTTCGTTGGCGTCAGCCGGACGAACAATATCGAGACCTGGAATCGCTCGGAGCGTAGCGAGTTGTTCGATTGGTTGGTGGGTCGGGCCATCTTCACCAAGCGCGACAGAGTCATGCGACCACACGAAGATCGAGGGCGTTTTCATGAGCGCAGCGAGGCGAACGGCCGGGCGCATGTAGTCGCTAAAGATCAAGAAAGTGCCACCGTACGACCGCGTCGGTCCGTGGAGCGCGATTCCGTTGAGGATTGCGCCCATGGCGTGTTCACGAATCCCGAAGTGCAGAACTCGACCATAGACGTCGCCGCTCCAGTGGGCGGTCGAGTGTTCGGCGGGGACGAAAGACTTCGCTCCGTCGATCGTGGTGAGGTTCGATTCCGCGAGGTCTGATGATCCGCCCCAGAGTTCTGGCATGACTGCCGCCAGGGCGTTGAGGACCTTACCGCTCGCGGCACGCGTGGCGAGAGACGTCCCGGCCTCGAAGACGGGCAGTGCGGCATCGATGTTGGCGGGTAATTCAGCGGCCAGCAGTCGGTCTAACAGCTTCTTCTGGTCGGGGTTTGCCGACGCCCACGCGTCGAAGGACTTCTGCCATTCGGCGCGGTCAACCGCAGCACGCTCCTTCAACGCACGAGTGTGCGCCAACACGTCGCTGGGGACAACGAACGACAGCTCAGGGTCCCAGCCGAGGGCGAGCTTCGTCCCCTTGGCCTCGTCAGCGCCGAGAGCGGAACCGTGGATCTTGCCCGTGTTTTGCTTTGTCGGAGCCGGCCAACCAATGATGGTCTTGAGGATGATGAGCGTCGGTTTCGAAGTCTCGGCCTTACCCGATTCGATGGCCGCGTGCAACGCGGGGACGTCTTCGACATAACCCGTTGCGGTGCGCCACGACACCTCGCGAACGTCCCAGCCGTAGGCGCGATAGCGCGCCGCAACATCCTCCGTGTGCGCAATGTTCGTGTCGTCTTCGATCGAGATCTGGTTCGAGTCATAGATCACAACCAGATTTCCAAGTTGCTGGTGACCAGCGAGCGATGACGCCTCGGCCGTGACGCCCTCTTGCATGTCACCGTCTCCGCAAATGACGTAGGTGTGGTGGTCAAACGGGGAAGTTCCAGGATCAGCAGTGGGGTCAAACAGCCCGCGTTCGAAACGCTGAGCGTAAGCCATTCCCACCGCCGACGCAAGACCTTGGCCGAGCGGACCGGTCGTAATCTCGACCCCCGGAGTGTGCCCGAATTCAGGGTGGCCCGGGGTGCGCGAACCCCAGGTTCGGAAGGACTTGAGGTCGTCGATCTCAAGCCCGAATCCGCCGAGAAAAAGTTGAGTGTATTGCGTCAGGGACGAGTGCCCAATCGACAAGACGAAACGGTCGCGACCGAGCCAGTGGGTGTCCGTCGGATCGTGCCGCATCACTTTCTGATAAAGCACATACGCGACCGGAGCAAGGGACATCGCCGTTCCGGGGTGCCCGTTTCCCACCTTTTCCACCGCATCCACGGCAAGAAGTCGCGCGGTGTCGACCGCTTTCGCATCGAGTTCGGTCCAGCTCAGTGTGGTCATCAACTATCCAATCTCAAACGAGGGCTCCGCGCCTCGCCGCAACCCTCGGTGACGTCAATGGCACACGGTTAGGCGAGCGGTGCTGGTGCGGTCAGTCTAGCGCGAAACGGCACTCGCGAGCAGAGAATAGAATGGAGACGTGGCCTCTTCGACCCTTCCTCCGCCCACACGGGGGTCGTCTG
>JBEGPO010000012.1:0-7997 GCA_041181465.1 Actinomycetota bacterium
GGTTGTCAGGAAAAATGGACGTCTTCCCCCAGACACAGGAAATTCGTGATTTTACGGACGCGGCTCTCAAATGGCAAGTTCAGCACTTGGTCAACAGCATTCCCGTTAACTAAAACCCGTCTCCTCTGCGCAACAATAGGGTGACACGACGGCGAAAGGACTCGACCATGGCTGCTGACAAACTGATTTCTTCTGGAGGTCCGTGGGAAGACATTATTGGCTACTCTCGAGCGACAGTCGCTGGTCCGTCGGTTCACGTCTCGGGCACAACAGCCACGGTGAACGGCGAACTCCAGCACGCCGGCAACGCGTACGGTCAGACAAAGGTCGCCCTTGGCATCATCACAGCCGCACTCGCCGAGGCTGGGCATTCCGTGACCGACATCGTCCGCACCCGCATGTTTTTGGCCAACGCGTCTGACATGGACGCCGTTGGTAAAGCTCACGGCGAGGTGTTTGGCTCGATCAAGCCCGCCGCAACAATGATTGCAGGCCTAGACTTCATCAACCCCGACATGCTCGTCGAAATCGAGGTCGACTCGTACAGGGTGTGAACCGTGAGGCCCGCTGGATAGGATTCGCTCATGCTCATGGATAACGCGATCACACGTCACGGCTTCGCGAATTTCCGAGAGTTGCATCGCTGGTCGATCGAAAACCCCAACGATTTTTGGCGCGAGGCGTGGGACGAATTGGGAATCGTCGGAGTACGCGGTGAGCGGACAACGCATGGCCGTGGGTTCGAAGGGACGGAATGGTTTCCCGACGCCCGGCTGAACATCGTCGACACGTTATTGGCTGGGGATCCGTCGTTCGTGGCACTGATTGCGCACGCCGAAGATTCACCAAGGCGCTCACTCACTCTCGGGGAACTCCGAGCAGACGTTGCTGCGTGCGCGTCGGCACTTCACGCGTCCGGAGTTCAGGTCGGCGATCGCGTCGTGGCGTGGACACCGAATGTCGTCGAAACCGTGATTTTCGCCCTCGGAGCCCTGTCCATCGGCGCCGTTGTCAGCACCGCATCAACGGATTTTGGTCCCGCCGCTCTAGTTGATCGGTTTGGCCAAATCGAACCGACCGTCCTCTTGGCCGCGGCCTCCTCCCGCTATGGCGGTAAAGAAAACTCCCTTGGAGATTCGATTGCACAGGTCACCCGTATGTTACCTAGCGTCAGAACTGTTGTTGTCATCGGCGCGAGTGACGTGTACACGACGTGGAACGAGTGGCTTTCCCCACACCACGGTAGCGAGTTGCTGCCCACCCGGCTTCCGTTCAACCATCCGGGTTTCATCTTGTTTTCGAGCGGGACGACGGGACGGCCCAAGTGCATTGTCCATTCGGCTGCGGGTGTGTTGCTCAAGGTTTTGAGCGAGCAGGGCTATCACCTCGATGTGCGCCCAGGCGACACCATGCTGTATGCAACCACGTGCGGTTGGATGATGTGGAACTGGCTGCTATGCGGGCTCGGGCGCCGGGCAACAATCGTGCTGTGCGACGGTAGCCCGGGTTACCCTGACATTTCGCGATTGTGGGCCATTGCGCACGAGGAACGCTTGACGTTCCTCGGAGTTTCTGCCGCGCTGATTGATTCGTGGCGTCGCGCCGAAATCGAGCCTCGCCGCAATTTCACGCTATCCGCGCTTCGAACAATCGCATCCACCGGTTCACCGCTTGCGGCTTCCGGCTATGACTGGGTGGCCGATGCCGTGTCTCCCGATATCACGGTCGCATCCATCGCGGGGGGTACGGACCTGTGCGGGTGTCTTGTCCTGGGAGTCAACACCGAGGCAGTTATCCGCGGTGAAATTCAAGGCCCTGCACTGGGACTCGATGTCACTGTTCTGCGGTCGGACGGGACCGAGGCCGATGTGTCCGAAGAAGGTGAACTGGTGTGTCGGACGCCTTTCCCGACCGTTCCGCTGACGTTTTGGGGGGACGATGACGGTTCACGTCGTCACAGCGCGTACTTCGATCGGTTCCCGGGATTGTGGGCTCACGGCGATTATGCGCGGCGAACCCCGTCGGGCGGATTCGAGATTCTGGGCCGATTGGATGCGACCCTCAACGTCAAAGGAGTTCGAATCGGGACAGCGGAAATCTACCGCGTCGTCTTGGCTGTTCCCGGAGTGTTAGAGGCGATGGCGATCGAACAGCCCGATGGCGACGATGCGCGCGTTGTCTTGTTCATTGTCCTCGAACAACCCCTCACCGACGAGATCGATGGGCTCCTTAGAACCACGCTTCGAACTCAAGCGAGCCCGAGGCACGTCCCCGCAATCATCGTCGAGGTTCCCGAACTGCCCCGAACCCGAAGTGGCAAGATGACCGAATTAGCGGTCGCTGACATTGTGACGGGACGGCCAGAGCGCGACACATCCTCGCTCGCGAACCCCGAAAGCCTCACCTGGTTTCGCGAATGGGCTGCTGCGTCTAGGTCGTAACGACAACGGGACCGGTGGTTCCTCGAATCACCAGCGTTGCGGCTACGTGTTGGCGTGTGGCCGGAGCGGTTCGGTTGTTGATTCGATAGAGCATGTGCTGGGCCGCGAGTCGACCGAGATCCGCGAGCGGTTGGGCAATCGTGGTGAGATTAAGGCGGCGCATGCCTCCGATACTGATTCCGTCGTATCCGATGACCGAAATGTCCTCTGGGATTCGCAAGTTCGCGTTCTCCACCGCAGCGATGGCACCGATTGCTGCCACGTCGTTCGCGACAAAAAGGGCCGTGGGCGCCGACGACAGCGCGTCGCGAGCTGCCGCATACCCCTTTGCGTCAGTGAGTCCTCCAAGCACGACGCGAATGTGTTGCGCCAAACCGTGTTGTGTCATCGCGAGACGATATCCTTCTGCCCGTGCGTGCGAGACGGGATTGTCACCGCCGCTGAGGTGAACGATTCGAGAGTGCCCCAATTCGACAAGGTGGTCAACGGCCATTCGAGCGCCCGCGACATCGTCGTTGGAAACAGAGTCCATGTTGGGGACCGCGATGTCATCACGGGTCACGACGACCGTCGGAACTTCAGCGGCAAAGGCCGTGAGGACATGTGCGGGCAACCGGTGCGCGATGAGGATGAGCCCTTCCACCTGGAACTGCAACAGTGTGTCGATCTCTGCTTGCTCACGAGCGGGATCGGCGCCTCCCGAAATCAGCATCGTGCTGTACCCGTGTTCGCGAACCTCGATTTGAACGCCATCGAGGATCTCGGCAAACACCGGATTGTGCAGATCGAGAATGAGCACTCCGATGGTGTGGCTTCGACGAACAGCGAGGCTTCTGGCCGCGGCGTTTCGGCGATAACCCAATTCGGCAGCGGCCTCCACAATTCGTTGTCGACTCACATCACTGACCCTCGTCGAGCCAGAGAGGGCGAGCGAAACGAGCGACTTTGACACGCCCGCTCGTGTAGCGACATCGTTGATAGTGGGGCGTGAACTCGGCATCGGTTTAGCTGACGTCAGCAAGCCGAACCGAGGAACCGGTGGCAACCGATTGCTCGCAGGCGATGGCTATACGCAAGCTCTCGACAGCCGACTCCGGGGGGCACGGGTTCGCGATCTCTCCCGCGGCGAACGAGACGAACGATTGCGTCTCGTTTCGGAACGCCTCGCGGAAACGGTCGACGAATCCGCGATACGGGTCGGTGTTGAGGGTGAGGTTGCCCTCAGCGGTTCGCAACGGGGTACGAGGGTTGAGTCCCGCGGACACCGAGTCGTTGGAACCGAATGCCTCGAGTCGAACGTCTTGACCGAGGGCGCCGTGACGCGTACCGGTGATGACCACCTGTACTCCGCCGGTCGTGACGGCGATGACCGAACACACGTCGGCATCGTCGAAATCGGCATAATCCTGGTGAGCGAGGACTCCCTTGGTCGCAAACACCGTCTCGACCTCGCTTCCCGTCAACCACCGAACGAGATCGAAATCGTGCACGAGCATGTCGCGGAAAATCCCGCCACTACCGGCGATGAACTCGCGCGCACTCGGTGTGTGATCGTGTGCCGTCATCGTGAGGGAATACATCGTGCCGATTCGACCCGAGTCGATGGTGTCGTAAACAGAGCGAATCGCGTCATCGAATCGGCGCTGGAATCCGATTTGAAGCGACGAGCCGTGAGCAGTCGCCGTATCGATCACCGCTTGGGTTGCGGCGAGAGTCAGCGCAATGGGTTTTTCACACAACACCGGTATTCCGTGAGGGAGGACGGCATCCAGAACGAGTTCGTGGGCGTCAGTGCCCACGGCGACGACAGCCGCGTCGGCATCGGTGTCGGCCATCGACTCCCACGGCACGACGGTGGCACCGAACTGGGCCGCAACGGCCTGGGCTCGCTCGTCGCTCCGATTGGTGATGGCGACTTCGCTGACTCTGGGGTCCGACACGAGGTCTTCGATGCGAATCGATCCCATGCGGCCGGCTCCAACGACGAGAACTTTCACGGCAAACCCCCTCGGTGTGTGGTCGACGTATTGCGGTGCGGACTTTTAGTCTGCCATACTTGTTGGAACGTTCCAATGAAAGGTTTTCCGTGTCTGATTTTCTCTCACGCGTCGCGTCCGCCCCCATCTCGTGGGGTATTTGTGAAGTTCCCGACTGGGGAGCCATGCTCCCGAAAAGCCGCGTCTTGGGCGAAATGTCGGGATTGGGATTCACCGCGACCGAACTCGGTGCGGCGGGCTTTCTTCCCGACGATCCGGCCGAACTGACAGCAGAACTCGATCACTACGGTCTGGCGCTGCTCGGGGGTTTCACCCCCGTGGTGGTTCACGACCCGACTCAACGAGAGGCAACGATTGCAAGCGCAACCGCAATCGCAAAGTTGTTCCAGCAAGCGGGTGCGACAAAGATGGTGTCCTCAACCGTTCAGGACTGGGACTGGGCGTACCCACGTGCCTTGACGACCGAGGAAAAACGTCACATGACCGAGATGCTCGGTGTGATTGATGACATCTGCGGTGAGCACGGGATCCAGCAGGTACTTCACCCCCACGTTCAGACGCTCGTCGAGACGAAAGACGATATTTCCCGTGTGCTCGACAGCTGCGATGTGAGTTTCTGCCTCGACACGGGGCACATGGCGTTCGGCGGTCAAGACCCGGTCGAATTTGCAAAGACGGCGTTCGACCGCGTCGGACACGTCCATCTCAAGGACATCCGCCTCGACATGACCGCGGCCGTTCTTCGACGTGAGGTCTCGCTCATGGCCGCAACCCAGGCCGGAGTGTTCACGAACCTCGGGTCCGGTGACGTCGACATCCTCGGTGTCGTGCAAACCCTCGAGGCCGGCGGTTACAGCGGATGGTATGTCATCGAACAGGACACCGCAATCACCGGTGGGTTCCCCGCCGACGGCGAGGGACCTGTCACGCAGGTCTCGGCCTCACTTAAGTATCTGACCGACGTCGTCGCCCCCACCCTCGGATAAAACAATGGAAACCGTGGATGTCCTCAGCGTCGGTCGCATCAGCGTCGACCTGTATTCCATGGAACCGAACATCGGGTTCGAAGGGCAGCAGAACTTCCAGAAATCCGTCGGCGGCAGCCCTACGAACGTGGCCGTCGCCTCGGCGCGGCTCGGGCTGCGAGTAGCACTGGCGACGAAGGTCGGGGGTGACGCTTTCGGCGAATACGTCAAGGGCCGACTTACGGGATGGGGTGTCGCCACCGATTTCGTTGGCACGGTGAAAGGTGCTCAAACGCCGCTTGCGTTCGCCGCACTGACGCCTCCCGAGAGCCCGACAGTTGTTTTCTATCGCGGCCCAGCAGCGCCGGACACCACCCTGACATCGGCCGACGTGCCCGCCGATGTCGTGCGTCACGCAAAGGTCCTCTGGGTCAGCCAGGCCTCACTCGCTCAGGGTTCGACGGCAGACACCTGCCTCGAATGGATGTCGCTGCGATCGCGCGACGACCACACCATTCTTGACCTCGACTACCGAGCCTCTCTTTGGGCGAGCGTCGAGGACGCCCGATCAATGGCCGAACGTGCAATTACGCTGGCAACCGTCGTTGTTGGCAATCGCGAAGAATGTGCCATCGCCGTTGGCACGGACAAACCCGATGCGGCGGCCGACGCGCTTCTTGCGGCCGGAGTGCGTCTTGCCATCATCAAATTGGGTGCCGATGGTGTTTTGCTCGCGACCGCGACCAAACGCGTCAGTATCCCCGCCATGCCCATCGACGTGGTGTGCGGGCTCGGAGCGGGTGACGCATTCGGCGGTTCGCTCTGTTATGGGCTTCTTCGCGCGTGGGACCTTGAGCGAATCGGCCGTTTCGCGAGCGCCGCGGGCGCGCTGGTTTCGACTCGTCTAACCTGCGCCGACGCGATGCCAACCGTCGACGAACTTGTAACACTGATGGGAGAAGCAGCATGAGTCTCGACCGCACCCGCTATCGCGAGCTCATTGACGCGCGCGTTTTCCGGCCGGCATCCTTCACTGACGCGCTTCTTTCTCGCCGACGACGCCCAATTGCCGGGCCCGACGGGCGACTCATCATCATCGCAGCGGACCACACCGCGCGTGGCAAGATTTCGCTCGGATCCAACCCGGTGGCGATGGCCGACCGATTCACCCTGCTCGATCGACTCGTTCGCTGTCTCGCGCTGCCCGAGGTGGACGGCGTTCTCGCGAGCGCCGACGTTCTCGAGGAACTTGCCTGGCTCGGTGCGCTCGACGACAAATTGGCGATCGGCACAATGAACCGCGGGGGCATCATCGGCGCGACCTGGGAGTTGGACGACCGACTCACCGCGTACGACACGAACCACATCGAGTCGATGGGGTTGGATGGCGGAAAGACGCTCATCCGAATCGACTATTCCGACCCCGGCGTCGCTCGAACGATCGAGATCGTCGCGCGCCTAACCACCGAACTAGCCGATCGAAAACTGATGGCCATGGTTGAACCACTTCCGTACCTCAAAGACCTCACCGGGAAGGCAATCCTCGACAACTCCGACGAGGCGCTCACCACCGTCGTGGCTATCGCGTCGGGACTCGGGTCTTCCTCGGCGCACACGTGGCTGAAGATTCCCGCGACCGCCCGCATGGCCGAGGTGGCAGCAGCTACGACGCTTCCCATCCTCATGCTCGGTGGCGAACCGGTCGGCGATTCCGACGAGACCTTCGCTCTCTGGGAGAACGCCATGAACGAACCCAATGTGCGCGGAGTCGTCGCCGGTCGCACCCTGTTGTATCCCAACGACGGAAACCCCGAAGGAGCGGTGGCTCGAGCCGCCGCGGTTGTTCGGCCCGCGTCATCACCCCACCCGAAAGGCACGTCATGACCTGGTTTTTTCCCGCAGGAACTCTCACGAACGCCGATGCCGACGTGCTCGTCACGCCGGAAAATGCTGGCTGGGCGTACAGCGGACTTCACGTCTACACCATGAGCACCGGAAACACCGTCTCGGTCGTCCTTGACGGAGAGGAGGGCGTGCTCGTTCCGTTGTCAGCCGAGAACGTCACGGTCACCGTTGACGGTGCCGAGTTCACATTGGCTGGTCGAAAGGGTGTTTTCGCGGCGGTGTCTGACTGGATCTATGTTCCTGTCGGAGCAACCGTCACCATCGCCGGTGACTCCGGTGAGATTGCGCTGTGCACCGCGCGCGCTAGCGAGGTCTTCCCTGTGCAGCATGTTCCCGCCGCCGACGTGCCCGTCGAAGTTCGCGGGTCGGGTCAGGCGACTCGGCAGGTGACCAACATCGCGACACCCTCGTCATTCACGGCCGCACACCGCATTAACGTGTGTGAGGTAATCACGCCCGGTGGCAACCTTTCGTCGTGGCCGCCCCACCGACACGACGGAATCGGCGACTGTCCGACCACAAACGAAGAAATTTATTACTTCCGCATCGGACGCGGCGATAGTCCGCACGGTGACCCGACGGGCCAGGGACTGTTCCATCTCTATACCGTTGACGGCTCGGTCGACGACACCGTCATGATTCACGACGGCGACGTGTACAACGTTCCCGAGGGGTACCACGGCCCGACC
>JBEGPO010000013.1:0-4286 GCA_041181465.1 Actinomycetota bacterium
CGAGTGCACGGGGACAATCTCGTTGCGACTGCTGACTACATCATGTTCACGGGATCGACCGCAACGGGACGCTCTGTTGCCGAAAAGTGCGCGGCGCGGCTCATCGGATTTTCCGGGGAACTGGGTGGAAAAAACCCGATGCTCGTGCTTCAGGACGCCGATGTTGCCGCCGCCGCCCGGGCCGCCGCCCGGTCGTGTTTTTCGAATTCCGGGCAGTTGTGCGTCAGCATCGAACGCATCTATGTTGTCGATGAGATGCATGATCGTTTTCTCGCCGAGTTCACCCAACACGTTCGCAACATGAAACTGGGCGCGGGCATGGACTGGGAAATCGATATGGGCCCGCTGATTTCTGTCGCGCAATTCAATCGGGTGACGTCACAGGTCGCCGATGCTGTGAAGCGCGGTGCCACGGTCGTTGCTGGTGGATCCGCGCGCCCCGATATTGCCCCGACTTTTTTTGAGCCAACCATCCTCACTGATGTGACCGACGACATGGAACTCGGTGCGGGGGAAACGTTCGGCCCCGTCGTGTCTGTTTATCGTGTCGCCGACGATACCGAAGCGATTCGTCGGGCCAACGAATCCGAATACGGGCTGAACGCAAGTCTCTGGACTACTCACGCCGCTGACGTCGCCTCACAGATTCGTTCGGGAACAATCACCGTGAACGAAGGGTTCTCGGCGAGTTGGGCTTCCCACGGTGCGCCGATGGGTGGAATGAAAACATCGGGGATGGGCCGTCGCCACGGGCGCGAGGGAATCCTCAAGTACGCGGAATCTCAGACGGTGGCCACGCAACGTCTCCACGGCATCGCACCCATCGGCAACCAATCAAACCGCGATTTCGCGGGAATGCTCAATCGTCTGCTCGCAATCTGGAATCGACTCTCGTGAATCGTCGGACACGAGTGTCCTCCTCGCGCGTCCTCGTGACGGGAGGCGCGAGTGGCCTTGGCCGTCAATTGGCTCTTCAGTCGGCGAGGCGAGGCGCATCGGTGATCATTTGGGATCGCGATACGGTGGGCGGTCAGCGCGTGTGCGACGAGGTTCGGGCGGCGGGCGGCGCAGCTCAATCGTTCGAGATTGACATCACCGACCAAATCGCCGTCGCTAAGGTCGCCGAGCGTACCGGCGCGGTCGACGTCGTTATCAACAACGCTGGCCTGGTCACCGGCGAATGGTTTCTCGACGCGCCTCCTGACAAAATTGAGCGATTGTTCCGCGTGAATGTCCTCGCGCTGTATTGGGTTACGCGCGCGTTCCTCGGCGGGATGTCCGCCCGTAATCGCGGATGTGTCGTCACGATAGCCAGCGCGGCCGGGCTCGTCGGTGTTGCCCAACAGACAGACTATTCCGCGAGCAAGTTTGCCGCCGTCGGGTTCATGGAGTCGCTTCGAGCCGAATTGCGGGCCCAGGACTCGGCCGTCAACACGCTGACCGTGTGCCCGTTTTATATCAACACGGGGATGTTCGACGGCGTTCAAACCAAGTTTCCGGCGCTGTTGCCGATTCTTGATGAGGTTGTTGTCGCCGGTCAAATCCTTGATGCGATTGAACGCGGTCGTGCGATGTTGGTTCTGCCGTGGTTCGCGCGGACGCTACCACTGGTTCGATTACTTCCGATCCGGGCTTTCGACCGAGTTGCGGACTTCTTCGGCATTAACAAGACGATGCAGTTTTTCCGTGGGCGAAGCAACAAAGGGCGCTGACCACCAGGTTTTGGCGCGCTAAACCCACCTGATAGACTCGTCAAGTTGTCGTGAGACAACGCGCGCCTGTAGCTCAACGGATAGAGTATCTGACTACGGATCAGACGGTTGGGGGTTCGAATCCCTCCAGGCGCACACAAACTCCTTTCCTTCCCAGAGCGATGCCTGTTATTGTGTGAGGGTACATTGCTGCACTTAGATGGCGCGATTAGCCAGTGATGAGGCCCATGAGAAACGTTTCGGAGATTGTTGTGTCGATGGCGCTCGCGCTCGGTTTGTCCTCGTGCGCGACGGCTGTCCCGCCGGTCGCCCCGCCACCGTCAGCAGCTCCTGCCCCCACACCAACCGCCAGCGTCGTGTCCATGACGCCGGAGGAATCGTGGGATTCGTTTGGTGAGGCGTCGCGGCAAAGCTGCCGCGAGGCCTATACGGGTCTCGTTGAGGAGGACGTGGTTGGGCCGAATTCCGGGCAACTCAAGATTCGACTCACGTTCGAGCAGGCGGGTGAAAACTCACTCGCCATCGTGTCACCCCAAGGGGACGCCGATATCGCGTTGAACTATTTTGAGTTCTATGCCTGCGAGGTTCAGGGGTACCTCGTCACCCTCGATGACGTCCAGTACGATTCGATGGGAGATGCGATCTATCCGTTCGAGACCGGCCTGGCACTCGAAGTCACTTACAACTCGGCGGACGGCACCTACTCCACCATCCGACAGATCGAGGACGGTTCGATTCGACGCCTCGATTACACCGTCACCAACGGTCTGTTCACTCGAGTTGCTAACCTCGATGACGGTTCGGAGACGACGCTCACCTACGGCGAACCCGACTCGGATCTCACCGCGATTGTCAATGACGCTTACGCGGCCTATTTCTCAAATTGATTGGCCGACGCCTCACCCTCACCCCACATCCTGCAAAGTTCTGAGGATAAACGAGCATGCTCACCGGCAAGGGCAGCTGAGTTGAAACCGTCGGTCCGAACTCGTCTAGCGCAGCGAACTTACGGCTTATGTGGCTCTTTTTCGATTTTGTGCCACCTCGCCGGGGTGATCTTCGTCTCGAATGAATCCTCGTAGATCACCGTATTACGCGACGCGATAAGTGGTTTCGTGATGGCGTGATGCCCCCATGGGTCCGAACTGTCGAGAGAACACGTTTGTGAAACCCAGTGCCCAGGCTTACCGAGGCTTTCGCGCCGAGGCCAGGACACGTGATCAGGGCTGAAGACACCAGACGGGACGGATTCTGTTTCTGAGCAGAATCCCAGCCAGACATTTGCGTCGCCGGCACGGAACCTGATTGGATGTGCGAAGTGGGGATCGGGGTCGCCCAAACCTAAGGGAAAGGGTGCGCGGGTTCCGGTAGATCCTCGAGGCGGCCGAAGTGCATGATCGCCCTGCCCCAGAATGACCGAAGCGCCGAGAATGGACAGCGCGCGTGAAACAGAATTGGTCGCGAAACCTGAGTTCGGCATGACCCCGATCTGCAATCCCGCAAAAGTGAGGAGAGCGACGGTCGGGCTGGTTTCCGACGCGGGGAAAGTAAAAAATTTCTAGAAAAGCTCCGCGGCGAGACTACAGTGATGATGCGGAAAGAGCGGGGTGGGCTACCCCGCAGGAAGGTTTCACAGTGAAAATTTTGGTCACCGGGGCCGCTGGGTTCATCGGGTCCGGCGTTGCGCGTGAACTCGCCTATCGCGGGCACGACGTTGTGGCCGCCGACATGTTTTTGGATCGGTTGTATTCCAATGAACCAAAATTTGTTAATTGGGAACACCTCAGTGACGTTGCACACATCGAAAAGGTCGTTGTTGATCTTCGAGGCGATCTTGATGCTCTGCCTGACGACTATGACGTAATCGTCAATGCGGCAGCTATGCCCGGTCTCATGACGAGCTGGTCTGAGTTTGATACATATATGACATGCAATATAAAACTCGTCGAGAATCTGATTTCACACCGCGTCGGCGAAAAAACTCATTTCGTCCAATTTTCTACGTCTTCTGTTTATGGCGTCACCGCAACCGGGGATGAGAAAAGCGAATGCCTGCCGACCTCTCCTTACGGTGTCACCAAGTTGGCCGCCGAGGAACTCATTCGTGCTTACCACCGAACGCACGACCTACAACACACGATTCTGCGCCTTTTTTCAGTTTTTGGACCGGGTCAACGGCCAGACATGGCCTATCACAAACTCATCAAGGCCATCAGTGCGGGTGAGGAATTTGTCGTTTTCGGTGACGGGCTGCAGTCGCGCACCAACACCTTTGTTGCCGACTGCGTGGGAATAGTGTCAACGATTGCGGAATCCCGCGCAACAAACGAGGTTTTCAATATTTCGGGCAGTGAATCGGTCACTCTGAACGACGCGATTGCTGCCATCGAACGGGAGGTCGGCAAAAGGGCGCTTCTCCAACACGCTCCTGCCCGCAAAGGTGATCAACGGACGACGTCTGGCGCGACGAAAAAAGTCCGCGCGGCCTTCGGGTTCGCTCCCGCCACCAGTTTCAGTGAGGGAATCCGCAAGCAAATTGAGTGGCAGCTCGCCACGTAAATGCTGGACTGATCG
>JBEGPO010000014.1:0-9617 GCA_041181465.1 Actinomycetota bacterium
CCGCAATACCTTTTTGAAGAGAGCCAGGTGACGAGCCTGACAGCAAACGCCCTCGTGATTCGGGTGCAGCCGGATGAGGGCATCACGATGAAGTTCGGGTCCAAGGTCCCGGGCGCGTGCATGCAGGTTCGCGATGTCACGATGGACTTCGGCTACGGACACGCGTTCACCGAGGAAAGTCCCGAAGCCTACGAGCGCCTGATTCTCGATGTGTTGCTCGGAGACCCGCCACTGTTTCCGCGGCACAGAGAAGTGGAATTATCCTGGAAGGTACTCGATCCGATCGAGGAATTCTGGGCGGCAAATGGCAAACCCCAGCTGTATGCGCCTGGCTCGTGGGGTCCCGAATCGGCCCACGACATGATGCGCCGCGACGGTCGCGAATGGAGACGTCCGTGATCATCCCCCTTCCGAACACCTCCGTGGCGGACATTCTCAGGGCACTCCAACAGGCACGGGAAGACGGTGGCGCGGTAGCACTGGGCCGCGTGTTGACCCTGGTAATCACGACGACCGACGACAAGGTCGAAAAGGTTATTGCGGCTGCCAACGAAGCGTCGCGGGAACATCCCATGCGAATTATCGTTATCAACAATGTCTCGGACGCGAACCAGACGGTTCCGCTCAACGCGGAAATTCGTCTCGGTGGCGACGCCGGCGCGAGTGAGGTGATTGTCCTCAATGCGTCAGACGAGTTGGTCGGCGACCCCCAAGGTCTCATCAACGGTCTGCTACTGCCCGATGCGCCGATGGTTGCGTGGTGGCCGGACGCCGCTCCCCTGCGGATGTCTGAAACGTCACTCGGTCGCGTCGCCGGGCACCGTATCGCCGACACCATCACGGCGTCGAACCCCGTCGAATTGCTTCGAATACTAGCCGAAGCGTACGAGCCAGGAGATGTAGACCTGGGTTGGACGCGAATCACCCAGTGGCGCGGGTTGTTGGCCGCGACACTCGACACGGGCGTCGATCTGGGAATCACGGGAGCGAAGGTTTCCGGAGCATTGGACAATTCGGCTCCGATTCTGCTTGCCGCGTGGTTGCGAAGTGAACTCAAAGTCCCTGTTGAACTTGCGCTGGAGGGAAAAAGCGAGCTGGGGAACATCATCCGCGTCGACATCATGACCAACTCGGGGTCGATCGTATTAGAGCGCACCGAGCCTGGCTTCGCACGGCTCGAACAGCCGGGACAGCCGGACCACGCGATTTCACTGCCGCTTCGAGGCCTCGGTGATTGTCTGACGGAAGAACTTCGGCGACTCGACGCGGACGTCGTTTTTGGTCGCGTCCTCACTGAGGGAATTCCGTTACTCGTCGCAGAATCGGAGCTCATCTGATGTTTCGTCGACTCGAGGTCTTGCCGACACGGTCAGCCGTTGAGGATCGTGTCGCGGCAGAACTCGCAGCGTCAGTGAAATCTGCCGTTGCTTCCCGTGGACGCGCAGACATCGTTGTGACAGGCGGTACCGTTGGCATCGGCACACTCGCTGCTCTAGCGCAGTCCCCTCTGGTCACCGAGATCGACTGGACACGGGTTCATGTGTGGTGGGGTGACGAGCGATTCGTCGCGGCTGGGCACGCGGATCGCAACGAGCAGCAGGCGCGGGACGTCCTGTTCTCGGGCATCGCAATACCCGCCTCAAACCTGCACACGTTCCCGTCCAATCACGGACAGACGGTTGGCGACGCGAGGGACGAGTTCCTGGCAGAGCACGTCGACGGTTTCCCGAATTTCGATGTCGTCCTCAGCGGGATTGGTCCCGATGGTCACACGGCGAGTTTGTTTCCCGGACTCCCCCACGGCGAGGGCGAAGACGTGATCGCAGTAGTGAACTCTCCTAAACCGCCAGCGGAACGCTTGTCATTCACCTTTGACGCGTTGAATCGCGGGGAGCGTGTGTGGATTGTCGCGTCGGGTGCGGACAAGTCTGCTGCGGTCGCACGAATCGTCGCGGACGCTCCCGAAACAGAAACTCCCGCGACCGCTCTTCGCGGTGTCAAGGAGACCGTCGTGTGGGTCGATGCCGACGCGGCCTCTGAGATTCCGAGCTAGGGCTTACCCGTAGTCCGAAGGCGTTGCAGTGCATCGGACAGAATCGTGTCGGCCTCTTCCAACGTGCGACGTTCTTTAACATACGCGAGGTGGGTCTTGTAGGGCTCGTGTTTCGTCAGCTGGGGTGGCTTGTTTTTGTTCCGACCGGCCGGGAGGCCCGTTGTCGGGGAATCAATCAACTCGGGGATTTGATCGTCGGGCACGTCAGCCGCGTAGTGCTTGACCGTCTCGTTGCCGGCCGCGTCCCAGTAGGACACGGCGACACGCTCGGCGTGATTGCCGTGGTCGTGTTCACCCATCGGGCCACTGCCAACGCGGGTACCGCGGATCGCGCTTCCTCCAGCCACGACCGGACCTAGACCAGACCGAAGCGGGTGAAGAGCCCGATCGTGACGACGGCGAGGAACCAGATGATGGCGATGATGATCGTCAGACGGTTGAGGTTGCGTTCCGCGACACCGCTCGAACCGAGGTTTGATGTCACACCACCACCGAACATGTCCGAGAGGCCGCCGCCGCGACCGCGGTGCAAGAGGATTGTCATCGTCAAGAGGATGCTCGTCAGTGCGAGGGCTACCTGCACGGTGATGTAGAGAATTTCCATGATGTTTCTAGTTTATGCGATTACGTGCCGAGGGAACTGCACAATCTTGGCAAATTCTTCTGCGTCGAGACTGGCTCCCCCAACGAGTGCGCCGTCGACGTCCTTCTCGCGCATGAACGACGCGATGTTTCCCGACTTCACACTCCCTCCGTAGAGGATTCGCGTCGCGTCCGCGGTTTCGGGCGATAGAGATTCGGCGATGACAGAGCGCAGAGCCGCACAGACGTCCTGCGCTTGGGCAGGCGTCGCAGCCTGACCTGAACCGATCGCCCAGACGGGCTCGTAGGCAACAACAATCTCGGAATCCGCCGGGATTTCCGCGAGCACGGCCCTAAGCTGACCGACGGGTACGGCACTCGCACCGAACTTGTCGAGGTCGTCGCTGGTTTCGCCGACACAAATCACGGGAACGAGACCGTGTGTTAGGGCTGCCTTTGTCTTCGCTGTTATCAGCTCATCGTCTTCGTGGTGATTCTGCCGGCGCTCGGAGTGGCCGACAATCACGTATCGACAATTGAGCTTCGCGAGAAATTCACCAGAGATGTCACCGGTGTGTGCCCCATCGTCAAACGGCGACAAGTCCTGCGCGCCGAACGCGAATCCCAGTGAGTCACTCTCGATGAGCGTTTGGACCGAGCGGATATCGGTGAACGGTGGAAAAATCGATACTTCGACCTCGGAGGGCGAAAACTTCGCGTCTTTCAGGGTCCAGGCGATTTTTTGCACGAACGCGACCGCTCGCAAGTGGTCAAAGTTCATCTTCCAGTTTCCGGCGATGAGTGGGCGACGAGTTACCATCCGAGTACCTCCAGTCCAGGCAGTGATGCGCCCTCGAGGAATTCGAGGCTGGCACCTCCACCAGTTGAAATGTGTCCAAAAGACGCTTCGGCGAAGCCGAGAGCGCGGATGGCCGCCGCCGAGTCACCGCCTCCGACAACGCTGAGTCCGTCGACCCTTGTCAAGGCTTTGGCAATTGCGCGCGTACCGTCAGCGAATGCCGGCATCTCGAAGACACCCATTGGGCCGTTCCAGAAGACAGTGTGTGACGATTCGATGAGCCCTCCAAACAGTGCCGCTGTGTCGGGTCCAATGTCGAGACCCATGCCCGACGCACCGAACGGCGTGCCCTCGATCGCGTCAATTCGCGTGACCACCGAATCCGCGTCCGCCGCGAACCCGCTCGCCACGACAACGTCGGTCGGCAGGATGATGTCGACGCCCAGTTCCCCAGCCGTGGTGAGGCACTTCGTCACGGTGTCAAGACGATCGAGTTCGCACAGTGACCCCCCGATGCTGTAACCCATCGCCTTGAGGAACGTAAACGCCATCCCTCCGCCAATGAGGAGCCGGTCGACACGGGGAAGGAGGTGCTCGATGACACCGAGCTTGTCAGAGACCTTGGAACCTCCTAGAACAACCGTGTACGGGCGCTGGGTATTCGTCGTGAGCTGGCGAAGAACCTCCGTCTCGGACGCGACCAGAAGTCCGGCCACACTGGGCACGGCCTCGGCCGATTCACACACCGATGCCTGTTTGCGGTGAACGACTCCGAAGCCGTCGGAAACGAAGGCGGTGACCCCGTTGGTCAATAATGCGGCGAACGCGACGCGTTCAGAATCGACGGTCGATGTCTCACGCGGATCAAAGCGCAGGTTTTCGAGCACGAGAACTTCACCGGGCGTTAGGACCGCTCGCATTTCTTGGGCTACGGTGCCGACCGTGTCGGTTGCGAAATGAACGGGAACCGTGAGAAGTTCCGCCAGGCGCGTGGCGACGGGGGCGAGTGAGTATCGCGCGTCGACCACCCCGTCGGGCCTGCCCAGATGGGACATCACGACGACCGCTGCACCAGCCTTCAGTAGGTGCTCGATGGTGGGCAACGAAGCGCGAATTCGACCGTCGTCCGAGATAACTCCGTCTGACAGCGGAACGTTGAAATCACAACGAACCAGAACCGTTTTGCCACCCACGGCCCCGAGCGTTTCCAGCGTGCGAAGTGCCATTAGAGGCGTTCGGCGACATACTCGGTGAGGTCGACGAGTCGGTTGGAATATCCCCACTCGTTGTCGTACCACGACACGACCTTGACCGTATTTCCCATGACTTTCACCAATCCGGCATCGAAGATCGACGAATGCGGGTCGCCGACGATATCACTCGAGACGATGGGGTCATCGGTGTACGCCATGATCCCCTTGAGATAGCCCTCGGACGCCCTCTTGTAGGCGGCCAAGACCTCGTCAATGGTTACGGTCTTTTTCGAGACGACGGTGAGGTCGGTGATTGAACCCGTGGGAACGGGGACGCGAAGCGCGAATCCGTCGAGCTTGCCCTTGAGTTCCGGTAGAACCAGACCGATCGCCTTAGCGGCACCTGTCGATGACGGAACGATGTTGATGGCGGCGGCACGCGCTCGGCGCAAGTCCTCGTGAGGACCATCCTGAAGGTTCTGATCCGCCGTGTAGGCGTGAACCGTTGTCATGAGACCGTTCTCGATTCCGAATTCGTCATTGAAGACCTTGGCGAGCGGCGCGAGGCAGTTCGTGGTGCAGGACGCGTTCGAGATGATGTGGTCAGTGTCGGGATTATACGTGTCGTGGTTCACGCCAATCACGAAGGTGCCGTGCACGTCGGTGCCGGGAGCGGAGATGAGAACCTTGGACGCGCCAGCATCGATGTGCTTTTGTGCGTCCGTGACGTTCGTGAAGCGGCCTGTCGATTCGATGACGATGTCTACACCTAATTGACCCCAGGGAAGCAGTGCGGGGTCTCGCTCGGCGAGCACTGTGATTTTTTTGCCGTTCACAATGACGTGAGAGTCGTCGTAGGTGACGTCCGCGTTTAGGCGACCATTGACCGAGTCGTACTTGAGGAGTGTCGCCAGCGACTTGGTGTCCGAAAGGTCGTTAACCGCGACGATGTCGAGGTTACTTCCCTGCGCGAGAGCCGCACGAAGGTAATTGCGTCCAATCCGACCGAAGCCGTTGATTCCGATTTTGACGCTCACGAGTGGTCCTGTCTGAGAATTGCGAATGTGAAGGGAAATGCGAAAAGTAGCGTGCCCTAATCAGGCAACGCCACCTACTACGAGAGTAGCAAACTTGCCGAGGAATGGTCGCGAGCCGCAGCGAATCGTTGTGCGACGTTGTCCCAATTGACGATATTCCAGAACGCGGTGACGTAGTCGGCCTTGACGTTTTGGTAGTCGAGGTAGAACGCGTGTTCCCACATGTCCAGTTGCAAGATAGGAACGGTTCCCTGAGCGGTGTTCGCCTGCTGATCGAACAACTGCTGGACGATTAGTCGAGCACCGACCGGATCCCACGAAAGGATTCCCCAGCCACTCCCCTGGATTCCGAGACTTGCGGCGGAGAAGTGGGCTTTGAAGCCGTCAAACGAACCGAAAAACTCATCGATTGCCGAGGCAAGTTCACCTGCCGGGCGATCTGCGCTGTCGGCGGAAAGGTTCGTCCAAAAGATCGAGTGGTTGATGTGACCGCCAAGGTGGAAGGCGAGATCCTTTTCGAGTTTGTTGATGGCTCCGAATGAATTGTTTGCTCGGGCCTCCTCCATTTGGTCAAGTGCGGCGTTCGCTCCTGCCACATATGCTGCGTGGTGCTTGGAGTGATGAAGTTCCATGATGCGGGCCGAAATATGCGGTTCCAGAGCGGCATAGTCAAACGTCAACTCGGGGAGGGTGTAAACGGGCATGGTCTTCCTTTCGATGGTGGTGGGGTTAATCGTCTAAATCGGGGATGCCGTCGGATGTCGAGGGAATTCTGAGATCCGATGCCTTTTTGTCCGCCATGGCGAGCAGGCGACGGATTCTTCCCGCGACAGCGTCCTTCGTCATGACCGGCGTGGCATGGTGCCCGAGTTCGTCGAGACTCGCCTCGCGATTGTCGAGCCTTAGTCGCCCAGCGTAGGCCAGATGGTCGGGAATGTCGGTGCCGAGGATTTCGAAGGCTCGTTCGACGCGGGCACACGCCGCGACGGCGGCCTGAGCACTCCGGCGAAGGTTGGCGTCGTCGAAATTGACCAGGCGGTTCGCATTAGCGCGCACCTCACGGGTTGCGCGTGCTTCGCTCCATTTGTCGAGGCTTTTTGTAGCCCCGATGTAGTTGAGAAATGCGGAAATTGCCTCGGTGTCACGGATTACCACGCGGAAACCCCCGCGGATGTCGCGGGTCTTGGCGGAAATTCCACATCGGCTACACGCGCCGACCAGTGCCATCGCGGCCTCGTTGGTCGGTGCGACGATCTCGATTGTTTGGCTGCGGCCGGGGTCCGAAACGATTCCGCGTGCCAAGAAGGCGCCGCGCAGGACGCCGACGAGGTCTCCGATCGGCGCCGTGGTGAGTTTGTTGGGCAGCCCGCGAACCGGGCGGCGCCGAGTATCGAGCAAACCCGTGGAGAGGGCCAGTTGATCGGCTCCCTCTGTCACGAGTACGCGAACCGTTTCCACCTTTTTGTTCGCATTGGCGGGGATCACAGTCGAGGTGGACGGAACGCCAAGGAGGATGTGAGTCAAGTGGCGCACGCGTTGTGCCGACCCCGCGTGATCGAGCTCAATTTCCAACGCGAGTTTTCCTCCTACGAGGTGCAAGCCCCCGCCGAAACGCAGAATCGTGGTCAGTTCGGCGAGACGCGTCGACGGCGGGGCATCGGGTAGACCGAGCACCTCATCCTTTACCGCCGCTGTCAATGACATTCTGTGGAAATCCTTTTCTAGTCGCGCCCAATGTCGCGGTGTTTGCGGGTGACCGCTACTCCGGGGATTGTCGCGATGCGGCCTGCGAGTTCCTCGGCGATAGCCACACTGCGGTGCTTGCCACCTGTACATCCTATGGCGATAGTGGCGTGGCGCTTATTCTCACGAACGTATCCGCGAAGAGTAGCGCCGAGCATGAGGACGAGCCCGTCGAGGTATTGCTCGACGTCCGCCTGGCCGAGGACGAAAGCTGAGACATCGGGGTGTAGCCCGTTCTCGTCACGCAAGGTTTCGGTCCAAAACGGGTTGGGAAGGAATCGAACGTCACCCACGATATCGGCGTCCGCGGGGAGCCCGTGTTTGAAGCCGAACGATTCAATGACGACGTTGACCTCTGCGCTGTCATCCGACCGAAACGTGTCGAAAACAAGTGTGGTCGTTTGGTGGGTATTGAGTCCGGTGGTGTCGATGACGACGTCGGCATGCCCGCGGATCGTTTCGAGACGAGCCCGTTCCGCCCGAATTCCATCGATGAGTGTGCCGTTACCCTGCAATGGGTGTGGCCGACGAACGCTCTCGAACCGTTTGATCAGCTCTGCATCGGTCGCATCGAGAAACAGAACTTTGAGGTTCGTTTCGGCACGAAGCGTCTCGACAAGAGGTGCTAGTTCCTCGACGCTCTCTCCGCCGCGGACATCGACCACAACGGCCAGGCGGTTCATCGCGCTTGCCTCGGTCGTGGCGATGTCCACGAGGGACGGAAGAAGTTGGGATGGCAGATTGTCGATGACCCGCCAGCCACCGTCTTCGAGAGCGTGCGCCGCGGTTGATCGACCCGCACCAGACATACCGGTGACGATGATGATGTGAGCGACGCTGTCGGTCATGGTCCCTTAAGACTACCCGCGAGTTTCGCCCGCGTTCAGGGAATCGAGAATCCGTTGGGCGGTGTCGTCGCCTATTCCCGGAACTTGACGGAGCTCGACTTTTGAGGCGGCACGGACCGCGGTGGGACTTCCGAAGTGCGCAATCAGGGCCTGGACACGTTTCGGACCGATGCCGTCCAATTCGTTGAGGGACGATGTCAACACTTTTGTGCGCTTCGACTTCTGATATCGCAGAGCGAACCGATGCGCTTCGTCTCGGGCGCGTTGAACCAGGTACAACGCATCACTATCGCGGGGCAAGATCACGGGGTAATCACTATTGGGGTGCCAGAGTTCCTCGAGACGTTTGGCCAAACCGACCACCGCGACTCCGTCAATGCCGGACTCGTGAAGTGCGCGCGCCGCTGCGTTGACCTGAGGCTGGCCGCCGTCGACCAGAATGAGTGTTGTCGGATAGCGCATCGCGGGACGTTCCTCCGCCAATCGGACGAGTCGCCGAGAGATGAGCTGGTACATCGCTTCGGTGTCGTCGCGAGCCGACGCGATTCCGTAATGGCGATAGTCATCCTTGATGGGCAATCCGTCTTCGAATGCGACGAGCGAACCCACGATATCGGTACCACCCAGATGGGAAATGTCGCAGCACTCGAATCGCAGGGGCGCCTCGGGCAGACCGAGATTGTCCCTCAGGTCTTCGAGTGCCCTCGATCGCGCGACAAAATCATGCGCGCGGTGCAGTTCGTGTTCGCCGAGGGCCAGCATCGCATTCTTGGTGACGCTGGTCAACAGCGTCGCGCGGTCACCGCGTTGGGGAACCGCGATCCTCACTTTGCCCTTGAGCTTGGCGTTGCTTCGACGCTGCGACAGCGATTCACAGAGCACCCCGGCCGACTGCGGTTCGAAGGGAACGTCAATCAGCGCGGGTGGGGCATCAAGTTCGTACACGTTTTCGATCGCCTGTTCCAGAATCGCAGCGGGATCCATCTCTAGTTCGGTGTCGACGGTCCACGAACGAGTTCCACGAACGCGCCCTCCCCGGACGTGAAAAATCGCGATAGCGGCCGATAGTTCGCTCGCCGCAAAACCGATGATGTCGACGTCGAGTTCGTCGCGCAACACGACAGCGGAGCGTTCGGCGATCGACCGCAGGGCGGCGCGTTGGTCTCGGAAGCGTGCGGCTGATTCGTAATCGTGGCGTTCGGACGCGTCCGTCATCTTGTGAGCGAGGTCGTCGATCACGGTCGAGTCCTGCTTCGTCATGTAACGGACGAGGTTGTGCGCCAATTCACGGTGCTCGTCGGTGGTGACTCGGCCAACGCACGGGGCAGCGCACTTCCCGATATCACCCAACAAACACGGTCT
>JBEGPO010000015.1:0-2640 GCA_041181465.1 Actinomycetota bacterium
TGTCCGATTTCTTTTCAATCTCAGCGCCGACGCCTTTGAAGTCATAGCGGGTCTCGATTTCGCGTTGCGCTTGATTGACCGCATTGTCGAGTTCCATCGGGTCGACTTTGGAAACGATGTCGAATGAAGAATCAGCCATGCGCTTAGTTTAGGCGAGGGTCGCAGGAACACACCCGCGTATTGTACGATTATCAATTGCGCGCTTCATCGTGGATAACCTCGGTGTGGAACGCACCTGGTGGGTTACCCAAGCGGCCAAAGGGATCTGACTGTAACTCAGCTGGCTCAGCCTTCGGGGGTTCGAATCCCTCACCCACCACGAAATCCCCAGCCCGATTCGGGTTGGGGATTTTTAGTAGAACCGGTGGTAGACCTCGTCCTCGTCCTCGTCCGGGTTGGGGTCGCGACGCGGAACGGTCGGCAACACCCACTCCAAGATCTTCACGAAAATCAAGCCGGCGACGACCACTAGCCCCACTCCGAAAAGTGCGCCCCACACCCACGACCACGTATCCATGTGCCCATGTTACGAACCGGTGCGGACAGCAAACCGCCCAAAGGGTCGCGATACCATCAAGTGGTGACCATTCAAACGAGATTGTGCGTCCCGTCACCTCGTCAATCGATGGCTTCGGGATGACGCACACACTGATCGACACTGCTCTCGACATCGCTCGAGAAGCGGCGGCATTGGCGGCCGATCGCCGTCGCGGAATAGTCGAAGTGGCCGACCTGAAGACGTCGTCAGTGGACGTCGTCACGGCGGTGGATCGCGAGATTGAGGCCCTCATTCGACGACGCCTCGCCGAACGCCAACCGGGCGACGGCTTTTTGGGGGAAGAAGGTGGACGCGCAGAACGCACGACATCGCTCACCTGGGTCGTTGACCCGATCGACGGAACCGTCAACTACCTCTACGGAATCCCGCAGTACGCCATCAGCATCGCCGTCGTCGAGGGCGACCCAGCCCCGCAGGGTTGGCAGGAAGTGGCGGGGGTCGTGATCGACGTGTGTAGCGGTCGAGAATTCACCGCAACACGCGGTGGTGGTGCGTTCGCCAACGGAGTCCCCCTTTCGGTCAATCGTCCCGAGTCGCTCGGTCAATCGTTGCTGTCGACGGGCTTCTCGTATTCACAACAGATTCGGACTCAACAGGCGCAGGTGATGGCCGTGGTGATGCCACATGTTCGCGACATTCGGCGAATGGGAGCGGCGTCACTTGATCTTGCGGCGTTGGCCGCTGGTCAGCTCGACATCTATTTCGAACGCATGTTGCAGCCCTGGGATCACGCGGCGGGGGTTCTCATCGCACGCGAGGCGGGTGCCGAAATTCGGGGCTGGAACGGTTCGGCGCCGGACATCGATTGGCTACTTGCATCACACCCCGATGTGATCGACGAGATTGAATCGGTGCTCGTCGCCGCGGGCGCACATTTCGACTTTCGGTAGCGCCGCCAAGGTCCCTCGCTTACACTTGCCAAGCACGATTTTTTGGAGGTCTTGTGTCTACTGATACTGATTCCGCGCTCCTGAGCGCAGATGATGAATCGTGCGCCCAAAACCCAAACCAGCCTCTTTCGCGCCGCGAGTTGCGTCTCCGCGCAGACCAGGAAAAAGTTGAACAGATTGCGCGCGGACGAGAACGGGATCGGATCCGAGCGAATGCGTTGAAGCGTGCTGACGAAATCCGGAGGGAAAAGGAAGCAACGGAAGCCCGCGAGGCAGAGACCCAGCGATTCCAAGAGCAGATAGATAGAGGGCGGCAGGCGCTGACTCCGTCAAAGGCATCATCCAGTGCAATTGACGTCAATGACGCCACCGCTGGGTCAGATATCGCCACCACGAGCTATGCGGAACGCGGCCATGGTGGAGCGCGCCGTAGGCGTGCGGAAAAAAAGTTGCGAAAGAAGTCCGAAGCCGCGGCGAAGCGCACATCGCGACTTGCCGAACGAAAGAAGCACATCCATCCATTGCGCAACGCGCTGGGGCGCAGTTTCGTTGTCGTGGTTGTCGGTGGCTTATTCGCGGTGCTGGCACTCCCCGCAACCGGCTTTGACGCAACAAACACGGGGTGGGCGACTGCGACGACGAGTGATGACCAGTCAGTGAAGGTGGCGACTACGGGAACAGAAGCCGAACAGGTTGCTCTGGGTCAATTCTCCGTGACGACGTATTCCGATCTCCTCCTATTGAACTATGGCATCACGTCAGGTTTCACATATTCCGTTATCGACAGCGGACCGATTCGGTGGCCGTTCCCGGTCATCACTCCCATTTCATCGGGGTTCGGTGGCCGTTCTGCCCCCTGTATTGCATGTTCCTCGTACCACCAAGGACTTGATTTTGATCCAGCCGATGGAACGGCCTTCCATTCCGTCGCTGAAGGCGAAGTTGTCGAGGTTAACGACGACGGGTACCTCGGAAAATGGGTCGTCATCAGACACGACATTGACGGGCTTAAATTTGACAGCCTATACGCCCACATGATTCGCGATTCGACGGGGGTAGAGGTCGGCCAACAAGTCAAGGCCGGAGACTACATCGGGCGAGTAGGGAACTCAGGCGTCACTTCCGGTGCGCACTTGCACCTTGCAATTATCGTGGACGGGGTTCACATTGACCCATTTGAATTCTTGAAAA
>JBEGPO010000016.1:0-2996 GCA_041181465.1 Actinomycetota bacterium
GGAAACGTGGCGACCGAAGCGGGCGCTGCGTCGCTGATTGCGGCGGGCGTCGACGCCGTCAAGGTCGGGGTTGGCCCAGGTTCCATTTGCACGACGCGAATCGTTGCCGGTGTTGGCGTTCCGCAAATCACCGCGATTTATGAAGCGTCGAAGGCGGCGAAGAAGGCGGGCGTTCCCGTTATTGCCGACGGTGGCCTCCAGTATTCGGGTGACATCGCCAAGGCGCTTGTCGCCGGCGCCGAGGTTGTCATGCTCGGTTCGCTTTTGGCGGGTACGGACGAAAGCCCCGGCGACCTGGTGTTCGAGAATGGGAAGCAGTACAAGGCGTACCGCGGAATGGGTTCGCTCGGTGCGCTGCAGACGCGAGGAAACAAGACCTCGTATTCCCGTGACCGCTATTTCCAGGCCGACGTTCCAAGCGACGACCAGCTCATCGCCGAGGGCATTGAAGGCCGCGTTGCTTATCGCGGGCCGCTCGCATCGGTCATGTACCAGTTGCTCGGTGGACTTCGGCAGTCGATGTTCTACACGGGCTCTCGAACGATTACGGATCTCAAAGCGAACGGAAAGTTTGTTCGCATCACTCCGGCGGGACTGAAGGAATCGCACCCGCACGACATTCAGATGATTGTCGAAGCCCCGAACTACAAGCGATAGGCGACGATCATGAGTGATATCGAAATCGGTCGTGCCAAGCGCGCTCGTCGTGCGTTCTCGTTCGACGACATCGCGGTGGTGCCGAGCCGCCGAACCCGCGACCCCGAGGCGGTCAGCACTGCGTGGTCTATCGACGCGCTCAAGTTTGAGATCCCGGTTCTCGCTGCGCCGATGGACTCGGTCGTTTCTCCACAGACCGCAATCACCATCGGCAAGCTCGGCGGTATCGGTGTTCTGAACCTCGAAGGACTGTGGACGAGGTACGACAAGCCCGAGGCCGTGATTGAGAAGATCCGCGAACTTCCCATTGACATCGCCACGGCCGAAATGCAAAAGATGTATGCCGAACCAATCAAACCGGAACTCATCGAAAAGCGTCTCGGCGAGATTAGGGATGCCGGCGTCCCCGTCGCTGGCGCATTGAGCCCGCAGCGGACCGTCGAATTCCATGACGTTGTGACGAAATCGGGGGTCGACCTTTTTGTGATTCGCGGAAACACGGTCAGCGCCGAGCACGTCTCGCCAAAGGGTGAGCCTCTCAACCTGAAGCAATTCATTTACGAACTTGATGTGCCCGTCATCGTCGGAGGTGCCGCGACATACACCGCAGCTCTTCACCTGATGAGAACGGGCGCAGCCGGCGTTCTCGTGGGATTTGGCGGAGGCGCGGCCTCGACCACACGAACTTCGCTCGGTGTCGAGGTTCCTATGGCTACAGCGCTCGCCGATGTGGCCGGCGCTCGCCGCGATTATCTCGACGAGTCGGGTGGCCGTTACGTCCACGTCATCGCCGATGGCGGACTGGGATTGTCCGGTGACATTGTGAAAGCAATTGCCATGGGAGCCGACGCCGTGATGCTCGGCACGACTCTCGCTCGGGCGACGGACACCCCAGGGAACGGTTGGCACTGGGGGCAAGAGGCGTATCACGCCGACCTTCCCCGGGGAAACCGCGTGTGGGTTGGCCAAATCGGGCCACTCGGAGAAGTCCTGTTCGGTCCGTCGCGCCACGCTAACGGGCAGTCGAACCTCATCGGAGCACTGCGCCGAGCGATGGCGACCACCGGTTACAGCGACCTCAAGGAATTCCAGCGGGTCGAGGTCGTCGTTATCCCCACCGCATGAGTAGCCACTGATGACGCGCGCATGGTGGGCGATGGCACGGCAGCCGCGCTGGATTGCCGGACTCCTTGCGTGTCTCGTTCTCGCCGGGGTTTTCGCAGCGTTGGGTCAGTGGCAAATCGAGCGCGCCATTGCCGAAGCAACAATCGTCGAGGTCGACACCGAAACCCCCGTGCCCATCACGTCGGTTCTTGAACCCGGCGCTGGGCTACCACTCACCGACGGTGGTCGCCGCGTGACGGTGACCGCGACGTGGACGCAGGAACGGATTGTTGTTCTCGATCGACGCCAGGGAAGCGACATGGGCGAGTGGCTCGTCGCGAACACCCGGACGGTCGACGGCGCGTGTCTTCCAGTGGCGATTGGGTGGGCGCCCAGCGTCAACCCCGACGAGTTTGTCGTGATCGACGATTCGCCGTCCCCACTCGTCGGGCGACTCGTCCCCAGTGACGACCCCTCGACGGGAGACTACGACAACGATCGCCTGACCGTCGTGTCGAGCGCTGACCTCGTCAATCGCTGGGACTGTGACACGATCTACGACGCGTTCCTCGTGCTCGACACCGCCCAGCCCCCGCTCGAGACCATCGTGTCCGTCACGCCGTTGCCACAGGCCGCGCTCAACTGGCTCAACATTTTCTATGCGATCGAATGGGCGTTTTTTGCTGTCTTCGCGCTCTATTTCTGGTACCGCCTGGTCAGGGACGCCGTCGAGCGGGAAGCGGAAGCGGCTGTCGGACTCCAAGCCTAGAATTGGCGTATGGCGATTGACCGCGCAAAAGCCCTGAAGGCAGAGAAGACGTTTCGCGTCGCCGCTTACATCACGGGCACGATGTTGCTGTTGTTGACCGGAGAGATGATTTTGAAGTACCTTTTCGGACTCGAGATCGAAGGAGGCGGCCCGTTCGGAATCGTTGCACTCGTTCCCGTCGACACGGTGGTCGCCGCAAACCTCTCGACGATTATTCTCATTGTGCACGGTTGGCTTTATGTCGTCTACCTTCTCGGGTGCTTCCAGTTGTGGTCGGCGATGCGCTGGCCACTCACCTATTTCCCCGTCCTCGCACTGGGCGGCGTCGTGCCGCTGTTGTCGTTTATCACCGAACGTCGCGTCCGTCGAATGGTTGACGAGGGAACTCGGTGACGACCCACCGTCCCGTCCTCGTCATCGACTTCGGGGCGCAATATGCGCAGTTGATTGCGCGTCGGGTCCGCGA
>JBEGPO010000017.1:0-2880 GCA_041181465.1 Actinomycetota bacterium
CGGTTGACCTGGTGAAACTCCGGGACCGACGGTTATAGTCCGGATGGGAGGATGCACGATGGGGTTCACCGAAGGCTGGTGAGCCTCGCGACGCATTGTCGCATCCCCGGATTCCCTGCTCAGAAGGAGTCCACATGCCCATCAGCACATACGATGACGCGATGCGCCGCGCACGCGAGCTCGCTGAACGCGGTCCCCGAACGGGAGAGAACCCCCAGGTCGGTTGTGTGCTCGTCGACGATGCCGGCGTGATCGTGGCGGAAGGCTGGCACCGCGGTGCGGGCACGCTGCACGCCGAGGTCGACGCGCTGTCCAAGGTCGAGAGCGCACGCGGCCTCACCGCCGTCGTGACGCTAGAGCCCTGCAACCACACTGGCCGTACCGGGCCGTGCGCTCAGGCGCTCATCGATGCCGGTGTGACACGAGTCGTGTATTCACTCGACGACCCCGGCCAGAAATCTAGTGGAGGGGCCGAGACGCTGCGTGCCGCCGGGATCGAGGTTGTCTCTGGTGTTTTATCGGGCGAGGGGTACCAACTTGTCGAACGGTGGCTGACGGCAAACCGCCTCGGCCGTCCCTGGGTCACGGCCAAATGGGGATCGAGCCTCGATGGCCGAACCGCCGCAACGGACGGCACCAGCCAGTGGATCACGTCGGCTGAATCGCGCACTTACATTCATCTTTTGCGATCGCAGCATGACACCATCGCGATCGGAACGGGAACCGCAATCGCCGACAACCCGAGCCTCACCGCTCGAACCGCAGACGGAAACCTGTTCCCCAATCAACCACTCGCCGTCGTGATTGGTGACACCCCTCTCCCTGCTGGTTCCGGACTGTGGAGCCACCCGCGGGGGGTCTTGCAAGAATCGGGGTCGCTCATCGAGATCCTGGAGCGGCTTTACAACATCGGGATTCGCAGCCTGTTCCTCGAGGGCGGGCCGCGCCTCATGAACTCGTTCATCCGCGAAGGTCTCGTCGACGAATACGTCGTGTGCCTCGCCCCAATCCTCCTCGGTGGTGACAAGACCGCCACCGGTGATCTCGGAATCGGAACGCTGGTAGACGCGCGTCGGCTTACCGTCACGAGCACCGAAGTCATGGGCGGAACCATCGTCGTCACGGCTCGAGAGGCTCACTAGTGTTCACGGGAATCATCGCCGAACTCGGCACCATCACCGCAACCAAAAAGTCTGGTGATTCGGTTCGGGTCACCGTTCGAGCGCCCAAAGCCGTCGCCAAAGGGGGGCACGGGGACTCAATCGCCATCAGCGGGGTGTGCCTCACTGTTCTCGATCAAACCGACGACTCGTTCACCGCTGACGTGATGGGTCAAACTATCGCGATGTCTAATTCCGACCAGTGGCAGAGTGGCCGAACCGTCAACGTCGAATCCGCGATGGCGGCAGGAGAACAACTGGGTGGGCACATCGTCCAAGGACACGTCGACGGAACGTCCACGGTCATCGAGACGCGACAGTCTGGCGATTGGCGCGTCATCCGCTTCGCTCTCACTCGTGAACACGCACCGTTGATCGTGGACAAAGGATCAATCACGATCGACGGGGTCTCGCTGACCGTCTCGACCGTCGGCGACGATTGGTGTGAAGTGTCACTAATCCCTGAAACCCTGGTTGCGACGACTCTCGGTTCCTTGGCTGTGGGAGACACCGTCAACATCGAAACCGACATCCTCGCGCGTCATATCGCGCGTCTCGCACACTTCACGAAAGGGGCGTTCGCATGACGCTCATCGAAACCGCCATCGCTCAACTACAAGCCGGGAAACCGGTAATCGTCACCGATTCAGCCGACCGCGAGAACGAGGGTGACGTTGTCATGGCAGCCGAACTCGTCACGACCGAATGGTTGGCTTGGACCATCCGTCACACGAGCGGATTTCTCTGCGCGCCGATGACGAACGAACGAGCGAACGAGCTCGATTTGCCGCTCATGGTTTCTGAGAACCAGGACTCGCGCCGGACCGCCTACACGGTGAGTGTTGACGCCGCTGAAGGCGTCACGACGGGTATTTCGGCGCGCGACCGTGCGGAAACGCTCCGGGTTCTGGCGAACCCCGCCAGCGGGCCAGGGGACCTCATTCGCCCCGGCCACATCATTCCGCTTCGCGCGGTTGCCGGTGGAGTTCGTGAACGGGCAGGTCACACGGAAGCAGCCGTCGACCTCCTGGACCTAGCCGGACTGCAGCCCGTTGCCGTTATCGGTGAAATCACCAATGACGATGGCAGCATGATGCGTGGCGAGACGCTCATCGCCTTTGCGGCGGAGCACCAACTCACCATTATCTCGATTGAAGAACTCGTCGAACACCTCGGGTCAGAGTTGCAGACCATGCCCGACCCCAACGTCCACCGATATACCTTCGAAGTCGAAACGCAGGTTCCCACGGCCCACGGCGCGTTCCGCATTCGCGCGTACCGCGACAACGAAACCCGCGTCGACCACGTCGCCATCGTATCGGGAACACCGGGCGACGGCGCCCTCGTGCGACTGCACTCCGAGTGCCTGACCGGTGAAGCGATGGCGTCGCTCAAGTGCGAGTGCGGACCGCAACTCGATGCGGCGATGGAAAAAATCGACGCGGAAGGCGGGGTCGTTGTCTACTTGCGGGGACACGAGGGCCGCGGAATCGGTCTCACCAACAAACTAAAGGCCTACCGACTTCAAGAAGACGGGCTCGATACGCTGGACGCCAACCTGGCACTCGGCCTCCCCGCAGACGCGCGTGACTACGGTGTCGCCGCCGCGATATTGAAAGACCTCGGATTTTCGTCGGTTCGACTTCTGTCCAACAATCCGGAGAAACGCCGGCAACTCATCGAGCACGGCATCGAAGTGACCGAACTCGTTCCCCTTGTC
>JBEGPO010000018.1:0-6840 GCA_041181465.1 Actinomycetota bacterium
AAGAGGCTAACCTCATTCATGCGCCGCACACGTCGGCCGGGCGAGTACCGACGGATCTCGGGTATCGCCGTTTCGTCGATTCCCTGAGTGACATTCGACCGTTGACCGTTCAGCAGGTCGGCGCTATCCAGCGATTCCTTGATGAATCTCTAGACCTCGACGATTTTTTCGCTCGCACCGTCAAGCTGTTGTCCGACCTCACGAATCAGGTTGCGATGGTGCAATTTCCGACGCTGGGCAACGAACGCGTCGCGCACCTGGAAATCGTTCCTGTGTCCCCGAGCAAGGCTTACGTCATTCTGATCACGGCGGCGGGAAGCGTGGACCGTCGGATGGTCGATTTCAACGCCGAACTCGACGAGACGACCCTCGCCGATGTTCGGGCCAGGGTTACGACAACACTGTCGAGCGTTTCACTCAGCGAGGTGAACGGAGCGATGTCGAAGCTCGCCGAATCAGTTCCACCCACGCTTCGACCGATTATCGACGACGTCCGAACTGCACTCAAATCGCAGGTCGATTCGCATCGAAAGGACCGGCTCATCGTTGCAGGCACCCCCAAACTTGTCCGAGCCGACATTGACTTTGCGGGGTCCGTGGCGCCGGTGCTCGATGCGATTGAAGAACAAGTCACGCTATTACGTCTGTTCGGTGAAATGCGTGCCCAGGGAGACGACTCCGGAGTTCGAATTGGACGCGAAATGTCGGATGACCTGTCCGACACCGCCATCATTTCGCACTCGTACTCGGCGATGGGAGGCGACACGTCACGAGTGGCGATTCTGGGACCGACGCGCATGAACTATCCCCTCAACATGGCGGCCGTCGGGGCCGTCGCCAGCTATTTGTCAGGGGTTTTGGGAGACGACGCATAAATGGACCATTACGAGATTTTGGGGGTCGCCCGTGACGCCAGCCCGGACGTCATCAAGAAGGCATACCGGAAACTTGCGCGCGAACTCCACCCCGATGTGAATTCTGAGGACGGCGCCGAGGAACGGTTCAAGGCCGTGACCCACGCCTACGACGTTCTGGGGGATGCCGAACAGCGCCGCAACTACGACATGGGCGGTCAGAGCAACTTCGGCGGGATGCCCGGGTTCGGGAACATGGGCGACGTCTTTGACGCGTTCTTCGGCGGAGGTCAATCCCGTGGCCCGCAGTCGCGTGCCCAGCGTGGAAACGACGCTCTGCTTCGCGTGGACATCGAGCTCGTTGACGTGATTTTCGGGGGCGATCGTGAAATAGAGGTTGACACCGCCGTGCTGTGTGACACCTGTCAGGGAACGTGTTGCGCGCCCGGCACGGGCGCGTCGCGCTGTGACGTCTGTGGCGGAAGTGGCTCGGTGCAGCGTCAGGTTCGCAGCCTTCTGGGAAACATTGTCACGGCGACTCCGTGTGGTTCGTGTCGTGGATACGGAACCGTCATCGCGGCCGCCTGCCCGACGTGCGCCGGACACGGACGCGTTAGGGCCCGGACCACCCTCGACGTTCGCATCCCGGCCGGAATCGAAACGGGGCAGCGCGTTCATCTGCGCGGTGTCGGTGAGGTCGGTGAAGCCGGCGGTCCGGCGGGAGACGTGTACGTCGAATTCCACGTCACCCCCTCCGAGGTGTGGGCGCGTCAGGGTGACGACCTTCTCGCAACGGTTCAGATCGACATGGTCGATGCGATTCGCGGAACGACCGTCACACTCGACGCTCTCGATGGTGAGGTCTCGGTCGACATCAAGGCCGGAGCACAATCCGGCGACGTCGTCGTGGTCAAGAGCCGCGGTGTTGGGCACCTGCGCGGAAGCGGCCGCGGCGACGCTAAGTTCGGCGTTCAGGTGATGACACCGGGCAAGCTCAACGCAAAAGAATCCAAACTCATCGAGGAGTTCGCGGCGCTTCGACCGGCGGCGGCACCCCACTTGGCTGAGCACCGCCAGGGGCTCTTTGCCAAACTTCGCGATCGTTTCTTCACGGTCTAATGGCGAACCTGTACTTCACCGCCACGCCCCTCGACGCATCGACCGTCCGCATCGAATTGACGGGGGATGAGGCGCGGCACGCGGTTCAGGTCGCCCGCGTTCGCGTCGGTGAACGATTTAGTGTGTCCGACGGTCGTGGTTGGCGTGCCGACGCCGTCGTCACATCGGCCGACAAGTCTGTTGTGGTGTGCGACGTCGAACAGGTTCGATTCGATTCCGCTCCGAGCACGCGTTTCGTGCTTGCACAGGCCCTCGCCAAGGGCGACCGCGACGAAATGGCGATTCAGATGGCGACGGAACTCGGCGTCGACACAGTGATTCCGTGGCAGTCGGAACGGAGCGTCTCGCGTTGGGCGAGCGACAAGGTCGCCAAGGGAGTTGCGCGGTGGACGGCGATCGTGCGCGAGGCGTCCAAACAGGCCGTGCGCAGTCGAATCCCGACGGTCGCAGACCCTGTGTCGACCGCCACTCTGTGTGGCCGTGTGCCCGAGGCAAACTGGATTGTGCTCGACCCTCGCGCGTCCACGAGTCTGACCGAGTGGTTCGCATCGGCCAGCAACCCGACCACCGTCGGCATCATCGTCGGACCCGAGGGTGGTATTACCGATGACGAGATCGCACGTTTCGAGACCGATGGGGCAACACCCGTTCGACTAGCCGGGCCAATCCTGCGCACATCGACGGCAGGCCCCGCCGCGATTGCCGCCATTCTTGCCCTGAGCGGAACGTGGTAGCGCGGATAGACTGGGCTCAATGAGTATTTTCTCCGCCATCATCTCCCGCGACATCCCGGCCGACATCGTTTTCGAGTCGGACACGATTATCGCGTTCCGTGACATCGCGCCCCGCGCGCCGATTCACCTGCTGGTTGTGCCCAAGACCGAGGCCTACGCGAACGTTGTTGAACTTGCCGCTGGTGACCCAGCACTCCTCGCGGAACTGGTCGCAGTTGCCCAGGACCTAGCCCGCGAACACTCGGACGGCGAATTCCGACTCATTTTCAACACCGGTGCGAACGCCGGGCAGAGCGTCTTCCACGTCCACGCCCACGTTCTCGCTGGCGGGCTTACTGAAGGCTCCCTTGGCGGAGAGTAGCGTCACGCGCCTCGACATCGAGGTTGACGGAATCGCCATGGTCCGACTGCTCGGACCGCAAGACCGCTTTCTCTCGTCGCTTGAACTGCGGTACCCGTCGGTCACGATTCGCTCGCGCGGAAACGTCATCTCGATCGACGGCGAGCCCGACGAGGTAAACCGCGTCGAGGGCCACATCCGTGAACTCATCGACATGATTGCGAACGGCGTCGAACTCGCCGACAGTGATGTCACCGAAGGCTCGACCATCACGCGAAACGGCGGAAAGGTCGCCGACGTTCTTGGCGAAGCGATTCTGTCTGCTCGCGGGAAGACCATCCGCCCCAAAACCGCTGGTCAAAAGAATTACATCGATGCGATCGAACACACGACCATCACTTTCGGAATTGGTCCAGCGGGAACCGGCAAAACCTATTTGGCGATGGCCAAGGCCGTGCAGGCGCTGCAGCGCAAGGAAGTCACGCGCATCATTCTCACTCGTCCGGCCGTAGAGGCGGGCGAACGTTTGGGATTTCTGCCGGGGACTCTGACCGAAAAAATTGACCCGTACCTTCGGCCGTTGTACGACGCGCTGAACGACATGATGGACCCAGAACTGGTCCCCAAACTCCTCGCGACCGGTGTGGTCGAAGTCGCTCCGTTGGCCTACATGCGCGGACGAACGCTCAACGACTCGTACATCATTCTTGACGAGGCGCAAAACACGACGCCGCAACAGATGAAGATGTTTTTGACCCGCCTCGGGTTCGGGTCGAAGATGGTCATCACGGGGGACACCACGCAGGTCGACCTTCCTTCCGAGATTTCTGGGTTAAAACTCGCGACTGAAATACTCGACGGTATGGACGACGTCTTTGTCGCGGTCCTCACGAGCGCCGATGTCGTTCGCCACACGCTCGTGGGGAAAATCGTCGATGCCTACACTCGTCACGAACAGGAACAACACGCCAAGACCGTTGGCCGAAAGCGAGGCGCGAAATGAGCGTCGAAATCGCCAACGAGACGACCGAAGTGATCGACCTCGAGACGATGAGTCGCCTCGCGGCCCATGTCATGACCGAGATGAAGGTTCACCCCGAGGCCGAGCTCGCCGTGTTGTTCGTCGACGAAGACGCGATCACGAAACTGCACGTCGAATGGATGGATGAGCCCGGACCCACCGACGTTCTGTCGTTTCCGATGGACGAACTTCGCCCGGGCGATGACGACAAGCCGTCCGATCCCGGATTGTTGGGCGACGTCGTGATTTGTCCGACAATCGCAGCCCAGCAGGCCATCGCGGCCAAACACTCAACCGATGACGAGATTCGGTGGCTGTTGTCGCACGGAATTCTTCACCTCTTGGGTTTTGACCATGCGGCGCCCGCCGAGGAACGAATCATGTTCGCTCTTCAACGCCAGCTCGTCGACTCGTTTGCGGATGCCGAGCGCTCGTGACCGGATGGTTCGCGGTAATCGCCCTAGTGCTGATTACATTCGGCGGGCTCTGTGCGGCGATTGACGCCGCCTACCAGTCGTTGTCTCGGAACGACGTCGCCAACTTGGGGGATGGGCCGTCCGCGCGTGTGTTTGACGCCATCGCCGCCGACGTTCCTGCTCACCTCAACGCCGTGAATTTCGTTCGAGTGCTGTGCGAGACGTTCGCCGCGATTCTTGTGGCACTGTCGTTCGTGAGCCTCGGATACGACCTTACACAATCTCTCATCGCTTCTGCGATAGCGATGACCGCAATCACGTTTGTCCTGGTCGGATCGAGTCCTCGCAGTGTCGGACGTGCACATCCGATGCGAATCGTTCGCGTGACGGGTGGACTCGTTCGCGCCATTCGCCTGCTGCTTGGCCCGCTCACGATTGCGCTGGTTGGAATCGGTAACGCGGTGACGCCGGGTCGCGCCCGCACGACGATCAACACCGAGCGGCAACTGCTCTCGATGGTCGATGAAGCGACCGAGTCGGATGCGATCGAAGAAGAAGACCGCGACCTTATCCGGTCGATTTTCGATTTCGGTGACACGATACTGCGCGAAGTCATGATTGCTCGAACCGAGATGGCGGCGCTCGACTCGACCATCACGGTGGACGAGGCTTTGGGACAGTTCTTGGCGGAAGGCTATTCCCGCATGCCGGTCGTCGGAGTCGACAACGACGACGTGCTGGGCATCGCCCACATCAAAGACACCGCGCGGTTCGTTCGCGCGAATCCCGCGAAAGCCAAGAAAGCACTCATCACTGAACTGGTTCGCCCCGCACTGTTCCTGCCCGAGGTGAAAATGGCGGACGAGGCACTACGAGTCCTGCAGGCGGAGGCAAACCACATGGCGCTTGTCGTCGACGAATACGGCGGAATCGCCGGGTTGGTAACCATGGAGGACCTCATCGAAGAGGTTCTGGGCGAGATCTCGGACGAATACGACGATGACGAGATTGAGATTGTCGACCTCGGTGACGGGTCATCGAGAGTCAGCGCGGCGACCAATATTGATGACCTCGCCGAGCACCTCGACATTCCGATTGACGAGGATGACGTGGACACCGTCGGGGGGCTTTTTGTCAAGAACTTTGGGCGATTCCCCGAGACCGGTGACATTGTCGAGGTGGACGGCTTACAGCTCATCGCCGACCGGGTTGAACGTCGTCGCAAGCGACTCATCACGGTGCTCGTGCGAATCGTGGACGTCCCGTGACCTCACGCAGTGGGTTTATCTCGTTCGTCGGCCGACCGAACGTGGGCAAGTCGACACTCATGAACGCCTTAATTGGCGAAAAAATCGCGATCACGTCGTCGAAACCACAGACCACCCGCAAGACCATCCGCGGAATCGTCACGCGCGGCGACGGACAACTCATCATCGTTGACACGCCCGGGCTGCACCGACCACGAACGCTTTTGGGCGAGCGCCTCAACGCTCTCGTCGAAACGACACTCGGTGACGTCGACGTCATCGGCATGTGTCTTCCGGCCGATGAATCCATTGGGAAGGGCGACCTGTTCATCCTCGAACAACTCGCGCGTTACCCGCGCGCCAAGGTTGTCGCGATTGTGACCAAGACGGACAGGGTCTCGTCGACCGCTGTCCTCAACAAGCTGGCAGAGGTTGGTGAGTTGCGCAATTGGAATCTTGTCGTTCCACTCAGTGCGGTGACCGCCGACGGGCTCGACGAATTCTTCGACGCCATCATCCCGATCATGCCCGAATCGCTTCACCTGTATCCGGACGATTCGGTGTCCGACGAGTCGGTCGAGAACCGAATCCCCGAAATCGTGCGCGAGGCGGTGCTCGAAGAACTGAGCGACGAACTACCGCACTCGTTGGCTGTGACCCTTATGGATATTGTGCGCGAGAACGGTCGAACCAAGGTGTTCGTCACACTCATCGTCGAACGTGACAGCCAGAAGGGGATCATCATCGGACACCGCGGTTCGATGCTACGGCTGATTGGTGAACGGTCCCGTCCCCAAATCGAGGTCCTACTGGGAACGAAAATCTATCTTGACCTGCACGTCACGATAGCCAAGGACTGGCAACGCGACCCGAAAGCGCTCGGCAAGCTCGGCTTCTGATTTTTCCGCCAACACAGTCAGCGTGTTACCCTGAACCCATGCTGAACGGTCTCCTTCTTAGCGGCCGCGACGGGTCCTAGTTACCAGGCCACCACTCGTCGCGGAGTCTCCCATTGGCCGGAACCCGCAACCTGAGGAGAAACCGTGAAGAACAACCAGCAACCGACGTCGATGCCGGTGCATCGTTACCGCCCGTACCACGAGGTTTTC
>JBEGPO010000019.1:0-8774 GCA_041181465.1 Actinomycetota bacterium
TCGACGACCCGTGAGAAGTTTGTGGACGTACGACTGGTGTCCCGTGTCCCAGATAATCGGATCATTCGGGGAATCGAAGACGCGGTGAAGCCCTACCGTCAGCTCGACAACACCGAGATTCGGCCCCAAGTGCCCACCGGTCAGTGACACCGATTCGATGAGAAATTCGCGAATTTCATTGGCAAGCTTTTCGCACTCGCCCAACGACAACTTCTTGACGTCGCTCGGTCCGGAAATGTTCGGCAAAAACATGGCGGCTTACACGAGCGATCTGAGAACGTACTGGAGGATTCCGCCATTACGGTAGTAATCCGCTTCGCCGGGGGTGTCAATGCGGACAACCGCGTCGAACTCGATCACCGTCGCTCCCGACGCCGAGTGTTTCGTCGGCGATGCGACCACGCGAACCGTGCGGGGCGTCGACCCAGCGTTCAGCTCCTCGATGCCGGTAAACGAAAACTCTTCGCATCCCTTGAGTCCCAAAGATTCCGCGGTATCGCCAACCGGGAACTGGAGCGGAATAACGCCCATCCCAATCAGATTCGAACGGTGAATTCGCTCGAACGATTCGGCGATGACGGCCTTGACACCCAACAGGCTGGTTCCCTTCGCGGCCCAGTCACGACTCGACCCCGAACCGTACTCCTTGCCTGCCAGAATCACGAGCGGCGTTCCCGCCCGCTGATAGTTCTGCGACGCGTCGTAGATGAAGGATTGGTTGCCTGTAGTCGTGGTGAAGTCGCGCGTGTAACCGCCTTCGACACCATCCAGCAGTTGGTTCTTGAGGCGAATGTTTGCGAAGGTTCCGCGAATCATCACTTCGTGATTTCCACGACGAGACCCGTACGAGTTGAAGTCGCCGCGATCAACACCGTTCGCTTGAAGGTAAGCCCCGGCGGGAGTGTCCGCCTTGATGGAGCCGGCGGGTGAAATGTGGTCGGTCGTCACCGAGTCACCGAGTAGCGCGAGAACGCGTGCTCCGGATATGTCGGATACCGGTGACGTCTCAACGGTCATTCCATCGAAGTACGGGGGCTTGCGAACGTAGGTCGACGTTTCGTCCCACTCAAAAACGTTCCCAATCGGAGTCGGAATCGATTTCCAACGGTCGTCGCCGTCAAAGACCGACGCGTACTGGCGAACGAACATCTCGGTGTCGATCGACGAGTCAATGGTTTTCTGCACCTCGGCCGCCGAGGGCCAAATGTCGGCAAGATACACGTCGCTGCCGGCAGCGTCCTGACCTAACGCGTCCTTCTCGAAATCAAAATTCATTGTTCCCGCCAGTGCGTAGGCAATCACGAGAGGAGGCGACGCAAGGTAGTTCATCTTGACGTCGGGGTTGATTCGGCCCTCAAAGTTGCGGTTTCCCGACAGCACCGCGGTGACCGCAAGGTCGTTGTCGTTGACCGCCGCCGAGATCTCCGCGGGGAGCGGACCGGAGTTTCCGATACACGTCGTGCAGCCGTAGCCGACGAGATAGAAGCCGAGGGCTTCGAGGTCGTCCATGAGTCCGGCCTTCTCGTAGTAGTCGGTCACGACTTTGGACCCCGGCGCGAGAGTCGTCTTGACCCACGGCTTAGACACGAGACCCTTGGCCACCGCGTTTCGAGCAAGCAGTCCCGCCGCGAGCATGACCGAGGGGTTAGACGTGTTCGTACACGACGTGATGGCCGCGATCGCGACGTGACCGTTGTCAACCGTAAAGTGCTGTCCGTCCATCGACACCTCGGCAGCCATTCCGGCGCCGTACGCGGCGAGGTCTTGTGCAAAGGTCTCTTTCGCCTTGTCGAGGTCGATTCGGTCTTGCGGGCGCTTCGGGCCGGCAATCGACGGAACAACCGTCCCGAGGTCGAGTTCGAGATACTCCGAAAAAACGGGCTCGACGTGGGGGTTGTGCCAGAGTCCCTGGGCCTTGGCGTAGGCCTCAACGAGCGAAACCGTGTCCGCAGGTCGACCCGTGAGTTTCAAATAGTCGACCGTCACCTGATCGACCGGGAACATTGCGGCGGTCGAACCGAACTCCGGGCTCATGTTTCCGATCGTGGCACGGTTCGCCAACGGGACCTGGCCAACACCGTTGCCGTAGAACTCGACGAATTTGCCGACCACGCCGTGCTTTCGGAGCATCTCGGTAATGGTCAGCACAACGTCTGTCGCCGTGATGCCCGAGGGAATGTCCCCCGAAAGTTTGAAGCCCACGACTCGAGGAATCAACATCGAGACGGGCTGCCCGAGCATCGCAGCTTCGGCTTCGATGCCACCGACGCCCCAACCGAGTACGCCCAGCCCGTTGACCATGGTGGTGTGCGAGTCGGTGCCGACACAGGTGTCGGGAAATGCCAACGTCTCGCCATTGACGTCGCGCGTGTAGACGACTTTCGCCAGGTTTTCGATATTTACCTGGTGAACGATTCCCGTTCCCGGGGGGACCACTTTGAAGTTGTCGAATGCCGTTTGACCCCAGCGGAGGAACTGGTAGCGTTCCCCGTTTCGTTCGTATTCGATTTCCACGTTGCGCTCGAAAGCGTCTTCACTGCCAAACAGGTCGGCGATGACCGAGTGGTCGATGACGAGTTCGGCGGGAGCGAGCGGGTTGATCTTTTCAGGGTCGCCCCCCAGTGCCGCCACGGCTTCGCGCATGGTCGCAAGGTCGACGATGCACGGGACGCCGGTGAAGTCCTGCATCACCACGCGGGCAGGGGTGAATTGAATTTCTGTGTCGGGCTCGGAATTCGCATCCCAATTCCCCAGCGCACGAATCTGGTCCGCGGTAATGTTCGCGCCATCTTCGGTGCGTAGAAGGTTCTCGAGGAGGATTTTGAGGCTGTACGGAAGACGGTCGTGGCCCTCCACCGCGTCGAGCCGGAAAATCGTGTAGTCGCGGCCTTCAACGGACAGGGTGGCCTTGGAACCGAACGAATCAATGCTCACAGCTAACTTCTCCTCACGGGGGACAACTCACCCATCCTAATCCCGCGCGCTGTGCCTAGCGGGCAGCCGCCGACAACGCGGAACGCATCATCAGCCACGTCAGCCACAACAGTGCCGCGTACAACGGGACACCCATGAGCAGCTTCGTGGCCGCCAACGCTGTTGTCGCGTGCGCCAGATACAACGGAACTTGGACGAGCAGTCTCAATGCAAAAAAGCAGGCCCACACGACCGTTGCGAGGTACGCGGCACGACGGACGATCGCGCTCGTGCGTGCCGGGTTCTCGGACGCCAACATGCTCGTAAATAACCCGATCAGCGGTCGTCGAATCAGTATCGACACGAGCATCACCGTCATCGAGATGGAGTTGATGATGAAACCACCGACAAAGTTGTCTTCTGCGCGACCCGTCCAGAGGGCAAAACCGGCGCTGAGAGCAATGCCGATGCCACCCGAGACCGCAGGTAGGACCGGAAGTCGCTGGACAAGCCGCGTCACGAGAATTGCAATTGCGACAATGACGGGCGCTGCGACTGAGGGAAACAAATCTCCGGTCACCGTGAACACGACAAGGAACAAAAATCCTGGTGCTGTCGACTCGATGACTCCGCGAACCCCGCCTATTGCGCCAAAGAGAGCTGCTCCTGTCAGCTTTTCGCTCGCGACAAGGGATGCGAGTGCCGATTTCGAGACCGATTCACCGAGTGGGTTCGTCATGCCAACGTCCCTGGCTGGGGAGGAACCCGGAGGGTGAGCAGCTCGCGTGGCGGAAGGGGCTCGGTGCCACGGTTGACAACGATGCTGCGGAACACATCATCAACGGCAGCCGAAAGCGAATTCGACTCCGCTGCCGGACCAGAGATTACGCCGCGGAGAAACCACTTTGGGCCATCAACTCCGATAAAGCGAACGGGCCGCTTCGTCCCGTCAGCCGTAGGAACCGCAGCCCGAAGTTCCGGGCCGAACGGACCCACGATGTGGTCCGCTGTTCCGCCCTGTTTCGTGACTTGCGCCGCCACCTCCTCCCTAATCTCGTTCCACAGTCCTTGGGTTCGTGGCGCCGCAAAAACCTGTACGTGCAGCGTCGAACCGTCTATCTCAAACGTTGCCGCCACCAAACGTTTCGTCGCCTCTTCGATGTCTAATCGCAATTGCAGGCCGGTGCGCGGTGTCACCTTGATGGCCCCAAGGTCAATAAACGGCTGCACAGCGCTGACCTCGGAGATGTCGAACGGGCCAGTCATTTCGCGGTCAACCGGCGCGCTCTTCTCGGTCACGATGCCGCTCCTGAGGATCCGGTCGAGCCAAATCCGCCAGCACCGCGAGCGGTGCCTGGAAGTTCCGTGACGGGGACGAATCGAGCGCGCACCATCGGCTGAATAACCAGTTGCGCGATGCGATCCCCAACGGCCACGGAGAACGATTCCACGGGATCAGAGTTAATCATTATGACGGAAATTTCTCCTCGATAACCGGCGTCGATGGTGCCTGGTGAGTTCACCAAACCAACGCCGTGCTTGGCCGCGAGTCCGGAACGTGGCATGACAAACGCGACGAAGCCGTCGGGCAGCGCAATTGAAATGCCAGTGGGTACGACAGCTCGCTCGCCGGGCGACAAAGTGACACCAATCGTCGACACCAGATCCGCCCCAGCATCCCCGGGGTGTGCGTAGAGCGGGGGTGTTCCAACAATCAGGACCTCGGGTGTCATTCGTTCAGGGTAACGCATGGTCGAATAGTTCCATGATTCGTTACCAAGAATCCCTCACCCCTTCGTGGGCATTTCACCTTGCACTCCTGGTTGTCCTGCCCATGGGTTTCGGCATGCTCGCGCCCATCAACATCATCGCTGGCTACGTGGCGGCGGTGACGTTCTACGCCGTCACTCTCGTGGCGTTCATCGTGTTTGCGCCCCGAATCATCGTGACCGATTCACATTTCCGCGCGGGACGTGCGGTTATCGAGCGAACGCTCGTGGGTGACATGACCATCATCGAACAACCAGAACGAAACGGTGCCCTCTCTGACGCTCGGACGTGGAAGGTCATTCGCGCCTGGGTACCTCGAGGACTGAGCATCGTCGTGAACGATCCGAACGATCCGACACCGAGTTGGTACGTCTCGACACGGAACCCTGAAAAACTCCGTGACGCGCTGCGGGGACTCTAGGACTCGCACTCCGAGCACACAGAGCCAGCCTTTGTTTGCTTCGCAATCTGTGAGTGATGCTTCACCAGGAAACAGGACACGCACGTGAACTCGTCGGCCTGCGGTGGGACAACAATAACGTCGAGTTCCATGCTGGCGAGGTCCTGACCACTCATTTCGAGGCTGTCCGGATTGTCCGCGTCGTCGAGAATATCTCCGGGCCGAGGCTCGGGAACGCGCTCCTGAAGAGCCTGTATCGATTCGTGGTCTTCCTCGCCCTTGCGGGGGGAATCGTAATCAGTAACCATTTTTGAGGTGAAGCCTTTCTGTGCCGTGCCGGCGGCGATAGTTTGCGTCACTTTACAGCGAAAAGCAAACTCACCCGTGACATTCGCGTCGAACGTGTCGCGCGAGGAGTATTCTCGCTGAACAAGAGCAACCGAGGAGTTGGCGATGGAAGAGTTGTCGGTCATCGAGGTCACACGCGATGGAATCATCGTGGTAACTCGAGACGGTCAACGATTTTCACTCGCTCTCGACGAGGCACTCCGCGCGAAACTCGCCCATTCACCCCACTCAACGACGGCGGTCACGGTGTCTCCCAAAGAAATCCAATCCATGTTGCGATCGGGACTCTCGGTGACGGACGTCGCATCGCAGACCGGCACCAGTGCGGAAAACATCTCGCGATTCGAGGCACCGATTGTTGCCGAACTCGCGTTCGTCTTGGAACGGGCATTAGGTGTCCCTGTTGTTGCTGACGGAGCCGGTTCGTCGTTTGGCAGCGAAATCGGTGCTCGAATTTCTGCTCAGGGAGGTCGGGTCGTGCGCTGGCAGGCCTACCGGATTAACGATGAATGGGTGGTCGGAGCACGATGCCTGCTCGGTGACGTCGAGGAGGACGCTACGTGGTCATTCGACCCACGGAAGATGACTCTTGTGCCGTCGAACGCTGCCGCCGTTCGAATCTCGAAATCGGAATCCGTCGATGCGGCGCTCTTTCCTCCCCTCCGCGTCGTCACGCCGAAACCCGCCGCGCGATTTGACAGCGGCGAGTTCGAAACACTTCCGCCGCCCGTCGCTGACGTTCCCGCGATAGAACCACCGGCGAGTGCACCGCCCACGACGACGTCGATTTCGATTGAAATGCCCGCCATTTACGTCCCAACTGAACTCACCGAAACGGCTGCACAGGTTGATGATTTGACCCGACGCCGTGGCGAACGAAAAGACGCGATTGCGTCCCATCCGTCGACGGGTTCGATTCCCATCATCACTCCCGACATGTTAGAGATACCCGACGATTCGCCCGTCGCTCCCGAGGATGTTCCCACAACGCAGCTGGGTGAGACGGGTAAGAAGCCGCGGCCGGTAGCCGACGTTTTCACAGACCCGACACCGAGCCGCTCGAAACGCCAGCGGGCTGCCATGCCCACCTGGGATGAGATCGTTTTCGGCGCTCGTCCTGACGAGGAATAGTTAGACGAACGCACCGCCGCGAATGACGGGTACCAGGGTTTCCATTCGGCTCAGTCCACCGTGTTGCCCGACCATTGCCATGGCTTGTTCCGTGGCAATTCCCTCGATGTAGTAAACCGATTCACCCCGCGGAGTCACCAACACATCACCGATCCGTTCGCGAGCAAAGTTCTCGACCTCGCCAAACCACCCCGCGGCGATTGCCTCATCCCGAGAGGCGACATGGGATCGGTGTCCTTCCCCGGCACGCCAGCGTTCCAACGTTCCGGCCCCATCCTCCGAATACAGGTGCAGGAACCGAGGTTCTCCCCCGACAGTCACGCCGTCGAGCAATGTCGACCCCGCGGGCACTATCAGATGCCTCGACCCGGGGACATCGAGCACACCGTGATCCGCCGTGATGACCAGTCCATCCGTTGGCATGAGTCGACGCTGAAGGTCGGCAATGAATCCGTCCAGCTCTTCGAGTCGCCGAATCCACTGATCCGAGGCGGCTCCGGACGCGTGAGCCGCCATGTCCAGCTCGGCAATGTATATGTACGCGATCCCCTCGCGATGTGACGTAAAGAAGGCGTCGATCGCGTCGAGCCGATCGCCCCAACTCTTTGCACTCACGTACTGAGCCCCGCGCAAAATCGCCCGAGTCAGTCCCGAGTCGCGATATCGCGGGGACGAGATGATCGCGGCGGGGATGTCGGCGTTTTGTTCCCACAACGTCGGCGCGGGTTGCCAGACCTCGGGATTTAGCGCATCCAATCCCGACAACTGGTTGACAATGTCTCCCGTTGCGGGATCGCGGATGGCGTACCCGAGCATGCCCGTCTGGCCGGGCGAGCGACCCGTCATCAGCGTCGTCAGAGCGGAAGCCGTTGTGGTGGGGAATCCGCTCGGGACATCGGACCGTGAGAGTGAACCGATATTTCGCGCGTGTGCTGACCGCGCAGAGAGGTTGACGGACCCAAGCCCATCCACGAGAACGACGATCGTTCGCCGGGATGGTGGCAACCGCAGCGGGTTTTCCTCAGCTCGAACAGAAGCGAAAGCGCTAACCAACACGTCCGCGAGGCAACGGTCGTTGGGGCCAATGACAGGTAAAATCGGGGACACTGTGAGTCAGACCCCTTCCTCTTCCGAGCGTATCGATGACGTTGACGTTTCCCACGAGATGCAGGGGTCATTCCTCGAGTATGCCTACTCCGTAATCTATTCTCGCGCCCTCCCGGATGCGCGCGACGGTCTGAAACCCGTTCAGCGACGAATCATTTATCAGATGGCCGAGATGGGACTTCGTCCTGAAAAGGGTTACGTCAAGAGCGCCCGTGTTGTCGGAGAGGTGATGGGCAAGCTTCATCCCCACGGTGACAGCGCGATTTATGACGCTTTGGTGCGATTGGCGCAGTCGTTTAGCCTCCGCGTTCCGTTCATTGATGGGCACGGAAACTTCGGGTCCCTCGACGACGGTCCCGCCGCCTCCCGATACACCGAGGCAAAACTGCGCCCAGAAGCAATCGCGATGACCGACAGCCTCGACGAAGACGTGGTCGACTTCGTGCCCAACTATGACGGGCAACTTCTTCAACCCGACGTATTGCCGGCGGCATTCCCCAACCTCCTGGTCAACGGCGCTGCGGGAATTGCGGTCGGAATGGCGACCAACATGGCGCCGCACAATCTCGGCGAAGTCGTTGCGGCTGCCCGTCACCTGCTTGCGCACCCCGACGCGACTCTCGATGACCTGATGGCATTCATTCCCGGTCCCGATCTTCCCAGCGGTGGGATCATCGTCGGACTCGAGGGAATCCGAGACGCATATTCGACCGGGAAGGGCACGTTCCGCACACGAGCCCGCTCCACGATTGAACAGGTCTCTGCCCGAAAAACTGGAATAGTCGTGACCGAGTTGCCGTATCTGGTTGGTCCAGAGCGAATCATTGAACGAATCAAGGACGGCGTCACCAAAAAGAAGATCACGGGCATCTCGAATGTGGTTGACCTCACTGATCGCAAAAACGGTCTTCGCCTTGTCATCGAGGTGAAGACGGGGTTTTCACCCGAGGCGGTCCTCGATCAGTTGTATCGCCAAACACCGCTCGAAGACGGATTTTCAATCAACAATGTTGCCCTCGTCGCGGGTAAGCCTGAGACGCTCGGTCTCGTGGACATGCTTCGTGTCTACATCGCCCACCGACTTGAAGTCGTGACGCGACGCTCG
>JBEGPO010000020.1:0-3610 GCA_041181465.1 Actinomycetota bacterium
CGATCCCCGCGCCGACGGTTGCGGCTATCGATGTGACGCTGCACTCACTTGACGAGGCAGATTCACTGTGGGTTGTTGCCGACAAGCTGCGCCCCTTGCAACCGAAAAAGTACGTCCCGTCTGGGCTTCGTACGCTCAATGTCCCTCACACCTATGAGCCAACACTTCGCGATGACGCAGCGAAAGCGTATCTGAAAATGTTTCGAGCAGCGAAGACTGACAAGGTGAACCTCGTCGTTCAAAGCGGATACCGTTCATACTCCACGCAGGTGTCGGTCTACAACGGCTGGGTATCGTCATTGGGGCGAAAAGCGGCGGATTTGCAAAGCGCACGCCCAGGATTTTCCGAACACCAGACCGGGTTGTCCGTCGACATCGCGTCGGCAACGGCAGGCTGCACGATCCAGGCGTGTTTTTCGCGCACCCCCGAGGGCAAGTGGCTGACCAAGAACGCGTGGCGATTCGGATGGCACTTGCGCTATCCCAATGGAAAGACCGCGGTCACGGGATATAAATTCGAGCCGTGGCACTGGAGATACGTGGGAGATGAACTTGCGGCAGAGCTCCACCTCACGCCGAATATCACGATGGAGGAGTTTTTTGACTTGCCAGCAGCCCCTGACTACGCCCAATAACTCTCTGCTGTGCGCTGCCACGGGCGATAGTCTGGAAACCCCTGGTGAATGAAAGGAGCCGACATGACATATGCCTATTTAGGACCCGTTGGCACCTTCACGTGGACCGCTCTTGGACAAGTTCCCGAGGCCGCGGGGGTTGACTGGCTTCCTGTAAACAATGTCGGGGAGGCACTGTCTGCTGTTATCGACGGCCGAGCGGAGGCGGCGATGATCGCCGTCGAGAACTCGATCGAAGGTGGTGTTAGTGCTGCTCAGGATGCGCTTGCACAGTCGACGGGACTGCAGATTTTGGGCGAGTACCTCGTTCCCGTGAACTTCGATGTCGTGGTCCGTCCGGGAACGACGCTCGCCAATATCCGCGTTGTTGTTGCACACCCCGTCGCGTACGCGCAGTGTCGTCGCTGGCTTGAAGCGAACCTCCCTCATCACGAGCACCTCCCCGCTACGTCCAACGTCGCGGCGGCCCACGAAATTGTCTCTGGTGTGCGTGGTGACGCGGCGATTGCCCCTGCCGGTTTTGAAACTCACTCCGACCTCGCGACCCTCGATGCGGGAATCGGGGACAACCCTTCCGCTGTCACGCGGTTTGTTCTGATTGGTCGTCGTCGCCCGGTTGCCCCGCGCACCGGCACGGACAAAACGACGGTCATCGTTGAACTTCCCGACGACCGACCCGGTGGCTTGCTCGAAATGTTGGAACAGTTCGCCACTCGTGGGGTCAACTTGTCGTTACTTGAATCGCGACCCATCGGTGATTCCCTCGGACGATATCGATTCGTGATCGATATCGACGGGCACATCGAAGACGAACGTGTGGCCGACGCACTCCTTGGCCTTCGGCGTTACAGCCCCGGACTTCAGTTCCTTGGGTCCTACCACCGTGCCGATGGTCATACTCCCAGCGTGACCGCGCAATACTCCGACGCGGCATTCGTTGATGCCCGCGAGTGGCTCGACCGTCTTGTCGCCGGCGGTGAGGCATAACGATGATTGACTCCACGCTGTTGCGAACCGAGCCGGACACCGTTCGTTCGTCGCTCATCGCTCGTGGTGACGACCCTGCCGTTGTCGATGCGGCAATCGCCGCCGATCGGGCCCGTCGCGATGCGATTTCCGCGTTCGAGAAACTTCGTGCCGAGCAAAATGCACACGGCAAACTGGTGGCCGTCGCCCCCACGGAAGAGAAAGCCGTGCTGGTTTCCGCTGCTCAGGATTTGTCCGATCGAGTCAAGGCAGCCGAAAGGTCTGCTGCCGACGCGGGCGAGGAGTTCACGCGTGTCGCCGCCGGCATCGGAAACATCATTATCGACGGCGTCCCGGCCGGTGGCGAAGACAATTTCGTCACGCTTCGCGAGGTTGGAGAAATTCCGACGTTCGATTTCGAACCTCGAGACCACCTCGAACTCGGTGAAATGCTCGGAGCCATCGACACCGTCCGCGGCACCAAAGTGTCCGGTTCACGTTTCTATTTCCTTTCGGGAATAGGAGCCCGGCTCGAAATAGCACTCATGTCGCTCGCGCTCGACCGCGCACTCGCAGTCGGATTTACGCCACTTATCACCCCGACCCTCGTCAGCCCCGCAATCATGCAGGGGACGGGTTTCCTCGGTGAGCACTCCGACGAGATTTACTACTTACCCGCGGATGATTTGTATTTAACGGGAACCAGTGAAGTGGCGCTCGCGGGATTCCACGCGGACGAGATCATCGACCTTGCGGCCGGCCCCAAGCGCTATGCCGGCTGGTCGACCTGTTATCGCCGCGAAGCCGGGTCGTACGGAAAAGACACCCGCGGAATTCTGCGTGTACACCAGTTCAACAAACTCGAGATGTTTTCATACTGCGCTCCTGCCGAAGCAGAGGCCGAACACGACCGTCTCGTTGCATGGCAGGAAGAGATGATGGGGCTGCTCGGATTGTCGTATCGCGTGATTGATGTTGCCGCGGGAGACCTCGGTTCGTCGGCCGCTCGAAAGTTCGACATCGAGGCGTGGATTCCGACTCAAGGCGCGTATCGCGAACTCACGTCGACGTCGAACTGCACGACGTACCAGGCGCGTCGACTTAACATTCGACACCGACCGGACGGCGGGTCAACAGAGACGGTCGCCACACTGAACGGAACACTCGCGACGACCCGTTGGCTCGTCGCAATTCTCGAGACGCATCAGAACGCGGACGGATCGGTGACGATTCCGGAGGCACTTCGTCCGTACCTCGGCGGTCTTGCCGTCGCGGAGCCGCTTTCGTGATGGCGGAACAATCCGAACCGTGGATGGTCGCCATCGATATTGATGGCACCCTCGTGTCCGACTACGGCACCCTCAACCCGTGGACCATCACAGAAGTCGGGCGACTGGTGGATGCGGGTCACCACGTCACGATCGCGACCGGTCGTTCCGTTCCAATGAGCCTGCCGTTCATCAATGAACTCGGAATCTCGCCCGAATTTGTGGTCTGTGCGAATGGTGCGATTATCGTCCGCCGAGACGAGTCCCACCCGACGCGATACGCACGGGACACGGTTGAGTTGTTCGATCCGGGTCTCGTTCTGCGCGAGATACACGACACAATTCCAGACGCCCATTACGCCGTTGAAGACGAGACGGGCTTGCTGCGCTACGTCGGCTGGTTCCCCGAAACGGGTGTCAATATGCACACCCAAAAGATGGAGACGTTCGAAGAGCTCTTGACCGATCAAGCCACCCGCGTGGTCGTCATCGCCCCTAATTCTCGACAGGACTATTTCACCGACGTCGTCGACATGCTCGGATTACACAAGGTGACCTATTCGATTGGGTACACATCGTGGCTCGATATCGGGCCGCAAGGGGTCAATAAGGCGACAGCGCTCGAAAAGGTCCGCGAACGATGGGGAATACCCCGAAACCGGGTGATGGCTATCGGAGATGGCCGAAACGATATCGACATGCTTGAGTGGGCAGGCGAATTTGGTCGCGGGGTCGCGATGG
>JBEGPO010000021.1:0-2827 GCA_041181465.1 Actinomycetota bacterium
CCCTCGATGGTTGCGAGCGCGATGAGGAGTTGCTCGAGTCCTTTGCGCGGTTCCAGGGTCCCCACAAACGTGATGTACACGGCCGGAAGACCAAGGGCGGATCTGCGGTTATCGGAATCGATGGGCACAACCAGGTCGGATGTCGGCGCACCACCGATAACACGAATGCGATTCCCAAGCGACAAGAAAGTCGAAAGCCGCGAGGCGACCGCGTCCGTTGGGACGACAACAATGTCGGCGAAGCGGCGAGCGCGTTCTCCCATTGCGCGGTGCCACCGCGCACCCCGGCTCGTCAACGTTTCGGGGTGAGTCCACGGCACAGCATCGTGAATCGTCACGATGTGCTGACCGTGTTCGACGAGCGGCGCAAAAAGGCTCGGCGAATAGGTGACCTCGTGCTTCGGGACGGCCACGCCGCGCTCCCACGCGCGCGCGAGAACTGCTCGCGGAAACGGTGAGACCTCGATGCCATTGAGCAATGGAATGAATCCCTCGAGTTGGCGAACTGTGTCATGTGAAACCCGGGGGACGAATCCGACAAGTGACCGGCTGCCATCGACCCGCGCCGTGAGGGCACGAACGAGATTGAGCGCGTATCGCCCGATACCGCCCGGGACAGGTGCGACCACTTGGTCGAGGATCACGGCGGTCGACGTCATCGCTCAAACCGCTGTCGTTACTATGGTCACGTGGACATTCAACCATTACGCATCGCAGGTGCGTGGCGTATTGCCCCACAAATTTTTGGCGACGCGCGCGGTTCGTTTTCTGAATGGTTCCGAGCAGACCACCTTGAGTCCGCGACGGGTTTTCGGCTGAACCCGATTCAAGCGAACATTTCGCGATCGTCGCGCGGTGTCGTTCGAGGTATTCATTATGCGGATGTACCGCCAGGGCAAGCAAAATACGTGATGCCCCTTACAGGTTCGATTATCGACTTCGTTGTGGACATTCGCGAGGGCTCGCCAACATTTGGCCAATGGGAAGGCGTGACGCTGGACAGCAAAAATCACGACGCGATTCTCATCGAACCAGGGTTGGGGCATGCCTTTCTCGCACTAGACGACCTCACGACCGTAACGTACCTGGTCACGGACAGTCACCGTCCGGAACGCGAACATGGAATTAATCCGCTCGATCGCGACATTGCCCTGACCTTCCCGGCCGGAATCGAGCTCGTGTTGTCCGACAAAGATCTTTCGGCTCCTACCCTCGCCGAGGCTCTCGCTGCGGGTTCACTGCCGAAATGGGAGGGCCGATGAAGGGCATCGTTTTGGCGGGAGGCACAGGCTCTCGACTCTGGCCGATTACCCTCGGGAATTCCAAGCAGCTCATTCCGATTTATGACAAACCGATGGTGTATTACCCGTTGTCGACATTGATGACCGCCGGAGTTCGCGAAGTATTGATTATCACTGCCCCCGAGCACGCTGATTTGTTTCGGGCTCTGCTCGGTGACGGCTCCGCGTGGGGAATGCGAATCGACTTTGCGATTCAGCCGAGCCCCGACGGACTGGCGCAAGCCTTCATTATTGGCGAATCGTTTACCGCGGGTGATTCGGTGGCGTTAGCGCTCGGCGACAACATTTTTCACGGGTCTGATTTCGAGAGCGCACTTCCCGACACGACGAATTTCGAGGGCGGCCACATTTTTGCGTACCCCGTTGCTGACCCAGAGCGTTACGGCGTTATCGAATTTGGCGCCGATGGCACCGCGCTCTCCATTGAAGAGAAACCACTGAAGCCAAAATCTCGATTCGCGATCCCCGGCGTTTACTTTTATGGCCCCGATGTCGTTGATGTGGCGAAGGGTATCAAGCCGAGTCGGCGCGGTGAACTTGAAATCACGTCGGTGAGCGATCATTATTTGCGCGACGGACGCCTTCGCGTCAGCGTGCTCGACGCGGGAACGATGTGGTTTGACACGGGAACAATAGATTCGATGATGGACGCGTCGGAGTATGTTCGCGAGGTTGAACGTCGAACCGGCTCAAAGATTGCCTGCCCGGAGGAAATCGCGTGGCGACAAGGGTGGATCACGTCGGACCAACTCGCGACGCTTGCGGGACCTCTCGAAAAGAGTGGCTACGGAGCGTATCTTTTGGGACTTCTCGACAGCTAGCGTTGGCGCGTTTTCGCCGACTCGCGTAATCGAAGCCCGACCGTCACGATGAAGCGAACCGGCCACCACACGATTCCCGGATAGCGTTTGCCAACCCAACGACGAGCACTGGCGTGATGCGCAGCGATCATGGACGTCGAGTGTTGTCGGGTCGAATGCCCGCCCTCGTGCTCGACCGTTGCGCTCGGCACAAAGACGTTGCGCCAACCGCCGAGGCCCAGTCGGAAACCGAGGTCTACATCCTCGAAATACATGAAGAATCCGTCATCAAAACCGGCAACGGCGTCAAATGCCGTTCGCCGCACGAGGATACACGCGCCACTGAGCCACCCTGCGTCGCGCTCGGTGGCATAGTCGGCGGACTGGTGGTAGTGGCGAGTCCACGGGTTGGCCGGCGCGAGGTCTCCCAACAGCGCGTGGCCGACTCCGAGCCTCAACGACGGCATAGCGCGTGCGGATGGGTAGACGGTACCCTTCTGATCGCGAATCCGCGGCCCGAGTGCGCCGATGGTTGGCTCACGGTTACCGACGCGCACCAGTTCGTCGAGAGACCCTGAATCCAGTGTGACATCGGGGTTGACGACGAAAATCCAGCCATTATCAGAATTGAGCGATGCGACCCCGGCGTTGATTCCGCCACCGTAACCCGGATTGTCGGGTCGGTGCACGATGCGTGCAGTTGAACCCACCAACGCTTCGACAAGT
>JBEGPO010000022.1:0-3077 GCA_041181465.1 Actinomycetota bacterium
TCCAAATTTTCCCCGTGCTTGCTGCCAATGACAAACCAAATCCCGCGTGCGGGTTTAGCCGAATTGTTTTCGAACATGTGCAGACGGTTTGCGTCGAAACTGAAGGAGTCTCCTGGATAAATCTCGTGGACGTCGTTTTCGATTCGAAGAGTCAAGGTACCTTCGATGATCAATCCGTACTCGAGGGCATCGTGGCGCATCATTTTGCCTTCAACAGAACTTGAGCTGCCCGGTTCGTAGGTCACCATGAGTGGGTCGGCATCGTCACGTCCACCGTCGGCCAAACGCTCCCACACCACGCCGTTTTCCATTTCTATAATGGGATTTTCGCTGCGACGCTGCACGATGCCGTGGTGTCCATCTTCGTAACCGGATTCGCCAGCGGTTTTGCCATCGGACTGGCTCATTCCCTTCATCAGTCCATCGAGCGAAACCCCGAGGTGGTTGACCAGTGCGTAGAGAGTGGACACGGATGGCTGCGTCTTGCCGGTCTCGACCTGCGAGAGGAGGCTAGCGGAAACACCGACCGCAGAAGCGACGTTTCTTAAGCTCAATTTACGTGAGAGGCGGACTCTACGCAGCTCTTCACCGATAGCGAAATGCATCGAGTCCCCTCTTGTGCGCTGGCACCCGATAACCAGGTGGTTTACTCTCACCTTACAGAATAGATAGCCAATATTCATTATTTGTTTATGAAATGGGCAAAAAGTGGTCAAATTTGCGCTTCGTGTTTAGTCAAACTGCACATAAACTTGGGTTAACGACAGCGTGGGAAGGCTTCATGAAACTCAACAATGGCTTAGGCCACCTCGGGTATTCGACCCTGGTTCACCTTGGCGACACATGGGCCGAGATGAACGCCAGCCTTCGTGAGTTCGTACCTCAAGTCAAAAAGCGGATTTCTCCGAATGATTCTTTTGCCGTTTCCCTGCGAATCTCAGCGGCATCAGCCAAAACGCTCACCGAAAGTCCCGCGGAACGCGCGTCACTTGCCGAGTTCCTTGCGAAGGAGGACCTCTACGTCTATACGGTGAACGCCTTCCCTTACGGTCCGTTCAAGGGTGAGTTGGTCATGGAGCGGGTTTACGAGCCGGACTGGACTACCGATGACCGCGTGAACTACACCAACTCGATTGCCGACATTTTGGCCGAGATTTCGCCGGCCGACGTCAATCCTTCGATTCAGACGGCACCCCTCGCATTCAAGCCAAATGTTGCCGGAGAGGCATACATCGCGAGATTCACGCGCAACGTGTTCCGGGTCGTCGCTCACTTGCTCGATCTCGAAGAACGCACCGGGCGTCGAGTCAAACTTGCGATTGAGCCGGAGCCTGCGTGCTATCTAGAAACCACGGATGAAACTGTTGAATGGTTCACGGATCGCGTCTATTCTCGGGCCGGTGTCAGCGAGTTGGCTGAGGTCGCCAACATTCCGGTGAGTGAAGCCGAGGGGGCAGTTCGCCGTTACCTGGGAATTGTTTTTGATATTGGGCACCAGTCGGTTGGGTTTGAAAACATCACGGACTCACTAAACAAAATTGTGGGCGCCGGTATTCCAATCTTCAAACTTCAAGAAGCGTCATCGCTGTGGGTCGAAGAACTTACACACGACAAGATTGAAGCTCTTCGGCGCTTCACGGACACGATTTACCTCAGCCAGACCTCACTGAAGCAAGGCGGCACGATCACCAAGTTCTTGAACCTTGGCGAAGCGCTCGACGCATACGTGGCGAATCCGGTCCCCAGCGAGATGCGCACACACTTCCATGTGCCCGTATTCCTCGAAGAGCTCGGTCCGTTTCGTACCACTCGCTTTGGCGTCCAAGAGGCTCTCGCGATGCACCGTGCAACCCCGCTTTCGGATCACCTGGAAATCGAAACGTACACGTGGGATGTTTTACCTCCAGAACTGAAAACCGGCGACATTATTGAGTACGTCTGCCGGGAACTTGAATTTGTTCGCAACGAATTGATGGGATGACTCGTGGCAGAAAAAACTCGCGTCTCGGTCATCGGGCTTGGCTCGATGGGCACCGCCATGGCGCACCGACTGCTTGACCAGGGCTTCGACCTCGATATCTGGAATCGCTCCGCTAAAGACGTTGATGAACTTCTCAGCAACGGTGCGCGACGGGTCGAATTAGCCGAGGCACTGCACAATGACTTCTTCATGTCGTTGCTCAGTAATGATGACGCGGCGTTGGACGTTTTCAGCGACGAACGCCTCGAGAAAGCCAAGCCCGGAGCGATCCACATCAATATGTCTACGTTGAGCCCGGCTGCGTCAGAGACCCTTGCTGAACGTCACAGTAGGCACGGAATTGGCTACATTGCGGCGCCTGTGCTGGGCCGCCCCATCGCGATCACGAGTGGCAAGTTGCTCGTTGTCGCGGCTGGAAAAGCGGAGGACATCGAAGCGGCAAGCGTCATTTTTGACAGGGTAGCTGCGCAGCACTGGAATGTCGGGGAAGACCACGCCAAATCAAATTTCGTCAAGCTTGGCGTCAACTACAACTTGATTCATGCGCTGCAGGCCATTGGGGAGTCGGTGGCATTGGTGGAATCCGCCGGAGTCGACCCGAACACCTTCATGGAAATTCTGACGCACACAGCGTTTACCGGTTCTGCGTACGCCGGATATGGCCCCATGATTGTTAATCGCGCGTACTCACCGCGCGGATTCTCGATGGCACTCGGCCTCAAGGACGTGAAGCTTGTTGAGGATGCAGCCGCGGGCCTTGGGCTCACACTTCCGGTGGCCACAGTGCTTCATCAACTTTTTGATCAAGCGCTCGTTGACCCCGACATCAAAGACCTTGACTGGTCTGCGGTCGCCGAATTGACCCGGCAAAAGAAGATTCACTAGATGTTTTCTTTGAACGTAATTCGGGGCTCTCTTTCGAGAACCCCGATTTACCAATTTCGGCGTCTACGGCCTTTTGAGACGTGTTTTTCGTGCACGTGCAACGCTGTACACGATTGCCGCAATCAGGATGAGCCCAGCCTGCAGCCAGTACTGCCATTTTTGGTCGAGATCGAGGAAGACCGTTGCGTTGAGCACCTGAATCAGCAACACG
>JBEGPO010000023.1:0-2566 GCA_041181465.1 Actinomycetota bacterium
CGTGAAACCCAGGCCGAAAAGGGGTTCCGCCGGAGCACAACGACACCGGCAGCGTTGTCGATGAGAATTCGACGAGCGCGGTCATCGCGGAGTTGTTGACCCAACACCTTCACCACGAACAGAGACACGCCCTCGACCTTGTCGCGAAATGCAAGAGTCGCGAGGGGGTCCGCGATGGCAGCTTCCGCCAATGCGGCATGGGACCCGTATGGCGCGAGCGCCTCCTCGATGAAATCAGCCACTGTGGACTTCGGATCGCGGTGAAAGAATTCAGCGAGTGATGCGACGCCGGCCATGCCGCGCACAAGCTCGACAAGGAATGAGCTACCGGAACGCGAGTGCGCGAGAATCAGCAGATACGGTGCAGGCATCGGGGTCCTTGACATTAGGTTGCCCCCAGTTTATGCCCGTCGCAGGTCTCGAACAGTGGCGGCGGCGGCGATAGCGGCCGAGGCCGCTTCTGCTCCCTTGTTCTCCCGTGAACCCGGCAGTCCTGCACGGTCGAGGCCCTGCTGCTCGTCATCGAGAGTGAGGACCCCGAAGCCAACGGGCTTACCCTCGTCCAGTGCGACCCGGGTCAGCCCATCCGTCGCGGCGTTCGCCACAAAGTCGAAGTGAGGTGTTCCGCCTCGAATGATGACGCCAAGACACACGACCGCGTCGGCGCCAGCCCGAAGAGCGGTTTGGGCGACAAGCGGAAGCTCGAACGCGCCGGGCACGCGAATCAAGGTGTGCGTGGCGCCGGCGGCTTCGAGAACGCGAATGGCCCCGGCGATGAGCCCATCGGTGATTTCGTCGTGCCAGGAACCGGCAATAACGGCGATGGACAAGCCCTGTCCGTCAACGACGATGTCGGGTGACCCGTGTCCAGCCACGTGACTATTCACCGTCCTTGACCACGACGGGAGAATTGACGAGCGCGCCGGGCAACTGGTGACCCATGCGGTCGCGCTTGGCACCGAGGTAACCAATATTGACGTCTCCGACGCCGACGACGAGAGGAACGAGTTCCGTCACCTCGACACCGTGCTCGATGAGTTGACGTCGCTTCTCGGGGTTGTTGGACAACAGTCGAACGGACGAGATTCCGAGATCTTTGAGTATCGCGGCGGCAACACCATAGTCACGCGCGTCGGCGGGGAGGCCGAGCGCGAGGTTGGCGTCGAGGGTGTCGAGCCCGTCTTCTTGAAGTCGGTAGGCCTTCAGTTTGTTGGTGAGACCGATTCCACGGCCCTCGTGTCCACGCAAGTAGACAACGACCCCGCCTTCCGCGTCGATTTTTTCCATCGCCGCATCGAGTTGCGGTCCGCACTCGCACTTGAGCGACGCCATGGCTTCACCGGTCAGGCACTCGGAGTGCAGTCGCACGAGGGCGCCGTCGCTCGGTGTTCCAGACACGATGGCGACGTGGTCGACGCGCGTTTCATTGTCGCGGTAGGCACGAATGCGGAACGCGCCGTGGGCCGTGGGGACCTGCGTTTCGACTTCGAAGGTATATCGGTGGGTGTTGGGGTCCGGAATGGACTGCAACTCTGATCCGAGGTGTTCGACGAGTTCCTCGATAGAAACCATGGTGAGCCCGTGCTCCGCAGCAAAGGCGATGAGCGTCTCACCACGCATCATGCTTCCATCGTCATTGGTGATTTCACCGATGACGGCAACAGGCTGCAGTCCGGCTAGGTTCAGGAGGTCGACGGCTGCTTCCGTGTGACCTGCCCTTTCACGAACTCCACCGGCAACCGCGCGAAGCGGAATGATGTGACCGGGGCGAATGAGGTCCCCTGGCCCGCTGGCGGGGTTCGCGAGAACCCGGAGCGTTTCTGCGCGGTCGCGCGCCGAAATACCCGTCGTGACGCCTTCAGCGGCGTCAACGCTCACCGTATAGGCGGTCCGGCGCGAGTCTTGGTTCTCAGAAACCATGAGGGGCAAATCGAGCTCGTTCGCTCGTTCGTTCGTCATCGGGGCACAGAGAAAGCCGCTCGTGTGACGGATAGTCCAGGCCAGCCATTCAGTCGTGACGAGTTCGGCTGCCATGACAACGTCGCCCTCGTTCTCGCGATCGGCTGAATCGGTGACGATTACCGGTTTCCCGGCTTGTAGTTGAGCGATGGCGGTTTCGATGAGCGTCATGCGAACGTCCCCTTCGTGAAGTGTGCGAGACGGGCGATGTGACGCGCGAGAATGTCGGTTTCGATGTTCACAGTGTCTCCCACAGCCAAGGAACCGAGAGTCGTCGCAACCAGTGTTTCGGGGATTAGCGACACTTCACACCAGTCGTCGCCGACGGTCGAGACGGTCAGCGAGACCCCGTCGATCGTGATTGAACCTTTGTCCACGATCAACGGTGCGTGCTCACGAGTGAGAGCGAAGCGGATGACGCGCCAATCACCGGATTGTCGCGTCTCGATGACCGTGGACGTTCCGTCGACGTGTCCCTGGACGATGTGCCCACCCAGTTGTTCTCCTGCCGCCATCGCGGATTCGACGTTGACGGTTCGGCCACTCTGCCACTGGTCTGAATTAGACATCGCGATTGTTTGACCCATCACGTCGGCGGTGAACGAGT
>JBEGPO010000024.1:0-2500 GCA_041181465.1 Actinomycetota bacterium
ACAATGAGCTCGAACGGCGCGATACTCAATTCCGACAGTTGGTCGACATGAGAGTCGTAACGCAGGTCGGCGAGAATTCCTGCGTGAATCGAAGGGTGCAACGTCTTGACCCGGCCGTCCAGCGATTCAGGAAAACCCGTCACCTCACTGACTTCCCGCACATTAATTCCGGCGTCACGGATTGTTTGGCACGTTGACCCCGTCGACACGAGCTCGACGCCGGCCGCCGACAGTGCACGAGCCAGAGTGAGGAGTTCCGCCTTGTCGCTCACCGAAATGAGTGCCCGCCGGATCGGGACGCGGTCTCTTGCGCGGTCGGGGGCGGGAAGGGCGGAAACCATCAGTTCTCCTCGATCGCAGTTTCACGGTCCGCAATGTCGCGAACCACGTCGGCGAGCAACTCGCGCTCAACAACCTTGATGCGGTCATGCAGCGTCGATTCGGTGTCCCCGTCGGCGACGGGAACGCGGCGCTGAGCGAGTACTGGGCCGGTGTCGACTCCGTCGTCGACGACAATCACCGTCGCTCCGGTTTCGGTGACCCGCGCCTCAACCGCGTCCCGAACCGCGTGTGCGCCGGGGAATTCGGGCAGAAACGCGGGATGCGTATTGAGAAGCATCGGGGCGAAACGGCGGACAAACGCCGGCGGAACGAGTCGCTGGAAGCCCGAGAGAATCACCATGTCCGGTGTGAACTCGGCAATCCGATCGCCAAGTCGAGTGCCCCACGCATCACGATCACCGCCGGGCTCAAGGGGTTCAACAAAAGTAGGGATGTCGTAGTGTCGCGCGTGGTCTAATCCAGACACGTCAAGGTCTGCGCCGACCGCGACGACGGTTGCGGGAATCGTTCCCTCCGCGCAGGAATCGAGGAATGCGCGCAGATTCGACCCCTGACCCGAGATGAGAACCACGACGCGCAACATACGTCCAGTTTACCGACGGGCGCTTGACGGAGTTCTGACTAGGCGCCTCGCATCGCCTTCGAATCGCGAACCAGTTTCCCGAGGAACAGTCCCGCGAGCGATCCGGCGAACACTCCACCCGCGAGAACGAGTCCGACAGCGACGGGGTCGATTCCCACCTGCGCGAAGCGACCCGGCCCAGCCGAACCCGTCGCGTACGAGCCAATCAGGAGCGTTGTCAGCGCGATGGCGACTGCCGCAAGCGCCGCCGTGGCGGCAACACGTCCAAGATCTGCGATGTCCCCCGGGTTGAAGATGTGACCGCGAGAACGGAGGTCGGCGGCGAATCGAGTCGCGGCGATGAAGGCAAGAATCGCGGGAAGCGCAGTGACCCACTCCCCGATGGTGTTCGTGTTGGGAATCGCCCCCAACAGCGGGATTGCGGGAAGAGCACCAACGGTCGACACAAATGGCGAGACCATTGCGCCGGTTCCGAGAATGAAACCCGGACCAGCTATCCACGAGATCGTCCATGCCAGTGCCACCGGAATCAACGCGAGTTGAGCGACCGTAATCACGAGCCCGCCAAGGACTCCAGTATGGAGTGACTCATACAACCCGATTTCCGTCGAAAACCCGAGAAAGAGTAGCACCAGCAGCGCGACCGATGCGATTCCCGCCAACCCAGCCAACGTAGCTCCTGCGATGCGTAGTGCGGTGTCGATGACGTCTCGCCACGCGCTCGGGATCTCGGGGATCAATGCCCGCGACGAACGATCGTCATCCCACGGTCGCCAACCGACGACAAGGCCGACGACGAACGGAGCCAGCACACGCGCCGTGCCCGAGGCAACGTCGAGTTGAACGAGTGACGTTTGACCACTCAACAATGCGAGGACGGCGAGGGCCCCTGTGAATGCAACCAGCAAACCGACGACAAAGGTGGCGTCCTCAGAACCGGCAAGTCGTCGGCCGGCTCGGCGGCCCAGAAGAGCCGTCAGGAGGGCGAACGCAAACGGTGCGAGCGTGAGATCGAAGGTTGCCATGTCGCTGGCCAACACCGCCGACGAATCGCCGAGCGACACGTGCAAAGGGACGCCGTGGCCCAGCGCCCACGCCTGAACTGCCAACTGCCAGACCGCCGCCGGTGTCGAATTGACGCCCGTTAGAGATGCCCATCCGAGGACACCGAAAACGAACGGCAGAAAAATCCCGAGCCCAACCACAAACAACGCCTCAAGAAGCGTGAAGAGGACAACGAGTCCGCGAGGCACGTTACAGGGCCGCGATGACCTCGCGCATGAGCTGCGCGGTTTCGCTCGGGGTCTTGCCAACGCGAACTCCGGCGGCTTCGAGGGCCTCCTTTTTCGCTTGAGCGGTTCCCGACGAGCCGGAAACGATTGCTCCGGCGTGACCCATAGTTTTGCCTTCTGGCGCGGTGAATCCCGCGACGTAACCCACAACGGGCTTGGTCACGTTCGCACGAATGTAGTCCGCCGCGCGCTCCTCGGCGTCACCGCCGATTTCGCCAATCATGACAATTGCCTTGGTGTTGGGGTCAGCCTCGAATGCGGCGAGCGCATCGATGTGGGTTGT
>JBEGPO010000025.1:0-8763 GCA_041181465.1 Actinomycetota bacterium
GACCGCCTGGATACTCACTCAACTTGACGCTGAGCTCGAAGGACGCCTCGACGAGGGCCAACAGTCCATTGAGCGTGAGATCGAGGTCCCCCTCATTCCAGTCCTTCTCGACATGGAACGAGTCGGAATTGCGATGGATGCGAGCATTCTGGACGACATTTATGGCCGCCTCACGGTAACCGCAGACGCGAAGGCCGCCGAACTATTCGCCATGATCGGTTCCGAGATGAATCTGTCGTCGCCGAAGCAGCTGCAAGAAGTCTTGTTCGACACGCTGGGCATGCCCAAAACGCGAGCAACAAAGACCGGTTACTCAACGGATGCCGCGTCTCTCGCCGACTTGCAGGCGTCAAACCCACACCCATTCCTCGATGGCTTGCTTGAGCATCGCGAGCAAACCAAGCTTGCGCAAATCGTCGAGGTCCTGCGCAAGAGCATTCAATCAGACGGGCGCATCCACACCACCTACGACCAGACCGGAACTACTACGGGCCGGTTGTCGTCGTCGGAACCGAACCTCCAGAACATCCCGATACGCAGCGATGTCGGTGCTCAGATTCGGGCCGCGTTCATCGCCGACTCGGCCAGCGAGCGTCTCCTCACCGCCGATTATTCACAGATTGAGATGCGCATCATGGCGCACTTGTCCGGCGACGAAGCCCTGATCGAGGCGTTTAAGTCGGGCGAGGACCTCCATCGTTATGTCGGGGCGACGGTGTTCGGTGTCGAACCGGCTGACGTCACGCCCGCGATGCGATCGAAGGTCAAGGCAATGTCGTACGGTCTTGCTTATGGACTGTCCGCCTTCGGCCTCGCAAAGCAATTGCGCATCGACAACAAAGAAGCAAAATCGCTCATGTCCGACTATTTCGATCGTTTCGGTGGGGTTCGAGACTACCTCCGGGCAGTTGTCGAACAAGCCCGCAAGGATCTGTTTACCACGACGGTGTTCGGTCGTAAGCGACAATTTGGAGACCTTGCCAGCTCGAATCGAATGGTTCGTGATAATGCGGAACGAGCCGCGTTGAACGCCCCGATTCAGGGGACGTCGGCCGACATAATGAAAATTGCGATGATTCGTGCCGTCGAGGGTCTGCGAAACGCGTCCCTGTCGTCAAGGCTTCTGCTCCAGGTTCACGACGAACTCATTTTTGAAGTTGCACCGGGCGAAACCGATCGCCTTCGGGTGATTGTCGAAGACGCAATGGAACACGCCGTCACACTCTCTGTACCGCTTGACGTCCAGATCGGGCTCGGGTTGTCCTGGAAAGAGGCGGGTCACTAGGCTTCTCGCATGACCGAAAAACGCACTCCGACCGCTGTTGACCTCATTGCCGAGAGATGGGTGGACACTCTCTGCGAGTTGGACCCCGATTTTCGCATCTGGCTTGGTCGCGACGGGGATGTGTCCCAGTTCGCCGACTATTCGCCGAACGGTCACGCGCTCTATGACGCAGCCGTTCGTTCGACCCTCTCTTCACTGCGATCGGCGGACGCCGTTGATGATGTTGATCGTGTGACCAAATTGGACCTCACGGGAGACCTTGAACTGGCCCTCGAGTTGAGCGAGTCGAAGTGGCACTTGCGAGACCTCAACAACATCGCCTCACCCGCTCAAGGAATCCGCGACGTGTTCGATCTCATGCCAACCGATGGCGTCGACGCGTGGGAAACCATCGCTGCAAAGCTCGGCAACATCTCGGCGGCCCTTGGTGGCTATCGCCAGACCCTCGCAGAGGGCATTCGACAAGGATTCGTTCCGGCTCGTCGCCAGATTGTCGAAGTGATTTCTCAGGCGGAGCGAAACGCCGGTCCAGAGGGCTTCTTTATCGACTTCGCAACGAACACCGCACCGAGCGACTTGCCCGATTCGTTGCGCGCCGACCTCCTGACCGCGGCTGAATCCGCGCGTCTCGCGTACCTTGAGTTTGCGACGTTCCTCCGCGACGAACTCGCTCCGGCGTCCCACGACCACGACGGCGTAGGTCGCGAGGTCTACGGTCTTCATTCCCGCCACTTCCTGGGGGCGACGGTCGATCTGGACGAAACGTACGAGTGGGGTCTGGACGAACTGGCCCGAATGAGGGCGGAACAAGAGACGATTGCGAAGCGAATTGCGGGCGGTTCGGTGGCCGACGCCGTCGCGGCTCTCGACAACGACCCAGCGCGAAAGATTCACGGCACCGAAGCGTTACAGGCGTGGATGCAAAAACTCTCGGACAATGCGGTGCGAGAGCTGGGCAAGAAACACTTCGAGATCGCCGAACCCATGCGTAATCTCGAGTGCCACATCGCCCCAACGAAGGAGGGCGGGATTTATTACACCGGTCCGTCCGACGATTTCTCGCGGGCCGGCCGAATGTGGTGGAGCGTGCCAGAGGGTGTCACCGAGTTCGACACCTGGCGTGAAACAACCACCGTGTATCACGAGGGCGTGCCCGGACACCACCTGCAAATCTCTCAAGCGGTCTACAACTCGGCACAGTTGAACACGTGGCGTCGTCAACTGGCCGGCTCATCGGGTCACGCGGAGGGCTGGGCGCTCTACGCCGAGCGCCTCATGGCGGAACTCGGATATCTCGACGACGACGGAGACCGCTTCGGGATGCTGGACGGTCAGCGCATGCGCGCTGCTCGAGTCGTTCTCGACATCGGAGTCCACCTCGGCAAGAAGCGGCCGGACGGAAACGGAATCTGGGACGCGGCTTTCGCCTACGATTTCATGCGCGACAACGTTCTCATGGAGGACGAATTTGTGCGGTTTGAGGTCAATCGCTACCTGGGCTGGCCCGGACAAGCCCCGTCCTACAAAATAGGACAGCGCATCTGGGAGGACCTTCGCGCAGAATCCCAGCGACGAGAAGGCGCATCGTTCTCGCTCGCCGCGTGGCACAAACGCGCCCTCGATATCGGCGGAACGGGCCTCGACACCCTTCGCACCGCGGTGCTGGGGGACTGGTAGCGGTTGCGAACCCGCGATAGCGGGAGTTACACTTGAGTGTTGCCGTCCGGCAGCACATCCCTGTCCGCCGCCCGCGTGAAGAGATTTGCGTGGGCATTATTTATGCCCCACTGGAGCACCTACACACATGACAACCAGCCAGACCAAACAGGTCGCGATTAATGACATCGGATCAGCCGAGGATTTCCTCGCCGAAGTTGAAAAAACGCTGAAATTCTTCAACGACGGAGACCTTATCGAAGGCACCGTCGTCAAGGTCGACCGCGACGAGGTTCTCCTCGATGTCGGCTACAAGACGGAGGGTGTTATTCCCATCCGCGAACTTTCCATTAAGCACGACGTTAACCCCGACGAGGTTGTCAAGGTTGGCGATGTCATCGAGGCCCTCGTCCTCCAGAAGGAAGACAAAGAAGGCCGTCTGATCCTTTCCAAGAAGCGCGCCCAGTACGAGCGTGCCTGGGGAGACGTCGAGAAGGTCAAAGAAGCCGACGGAATCGTCACCGGTACCGTTATCGAGGTCGTCAAGGGTGGAGTCATCGTCGACATCGGTCTTCGTGGGTTTCTTCCGGCTTCTCTTATCGAACTTCGCCGCGTCCGGGACCTCACGCCGTACCTCGGGCAGGAGATTGAAGCCAAGATCCTCGAGCTCGACAAGAACCGCAACAACGTCGTTCTGTCGCGTCGCGCTCTGCTCGAGCAGACCCAGTCTGAGAGCCGCAGCCAGATTCTCGGCAATATCCAGAAGGGGCAGATTCGTAAGGGAGTTATCTCGTCCATCGTCAACTTCGGTGCATTTGTTGACCTCGGTGGCGTAGACGGACTCATTCACGTCTCGGAACTCTCGTGGAAGCACATCGAGCACGCGTCTGAAGTTGTTGAGATTGGCCAGGAAGTCACGGTCGAGGTTCTCGAGATCGAGGAGGATCGCGAACGCATTTCGCTGTCGCTCAAGGCCACTCAGGAGGATCCGTGGCAGGTGTTTGCTCGCGAGCACGCGATTGGTGAAATCGCGCCGGGCAAGGTCACCAAACTCGTTCAATTCGGCGCATTCGTTCGCGTTGCTGATGGCATCGAGGGACTCGTTCACATTTCGGAGCTTTCTGCACGCCACATCGAGCTTGCCGAGCAGGCCGTCGCCGTGAGCGACGACGTCTTCGTCAAGATCATCGACATCGACCTCGAGCGTCGCCGAATCTCATTGTCTCTCAAGCAGGCCAACGAAGGCGTCGACCCAGAAAGTACGGAATTCGACCCAGCGCTCTACGGAATGCCCACCGACTACGACGAGACCGGCGCCTACCGCTACCCGGAGGGTTTCGACCCCGCGACGGGCGAGTGGAAAGACGGACACGACGAGGCGCGCACCAAGTGGGAACACGACTACAGCGCCGCGCAAGCACGTTGGGAAGCCCACAAGGTTCAGGTCGTTCGCATGAACGCGGAAGCAGAGGCGTTCCCCGAGGCACCGCCAGCAGGCGTATCGTCTGCCGCGCAGGCGAATGAGCCCGAAGCCCCCGGTGCATTGGCCGAGGACGAATCGCTCATGGCCCTTCGCGACAAGCTCGCGGGAGAAACCGCCGAGTAACAACACGCATCGTCACGGGGTGGTCGGAAACGGCCACCCCTTGTCGTTACGCTGAACGGGTGCCCATCATCGCGTTGACCGGAGGAATTGCTGCCGGCAAGTCGACTGTCGCCAGCCGTTTCGCAGAGCTTGGTGCGCACGTACTTTCTGCCGACGAACTCGTCCGCCAATCTCAACGAGCGGGGTCTCCAACGCTGTCCGCAATCGAGAAGCGCTTCGGTCTCGGAGTTGTCGACGGGCGTGGCGAACTGGACCGGGCCGCCCTTGGCCGGATTGTTTTCGACGACGCCATCGCACGTGCTGACCTAGAGGCAATCGTTCATCCCGCGATCGGAGCCGAATTCGCGTCTCGGGTCGAGACGATTCAGGGCTCTGACCCGCGTGCCATCATCATCTATGACATCCCCCTCCTCGTAGAGACGGATCGAGTCAACGACTTCGACGCCGTGATCGTGCTGAGTTGCGACCCGCAGATTCGTCACGATCGGCTAGTTCGTTTGAGGGGTATGTCGAGTGACGCCGCACAGTCCCGAATCGACGCGCAAGCGAGCGAACAAGAACGCCTATCGTTCGCTGACTGGACGATTGATTCGAGCCAGTCGATTGAATCCACGATCAGTCAGACGGACGCTGTCTGGGCCGATCTCACGACCGCGTATCGCGCTTAGTCTGGATACATGGAACCGACTCGCGCCGTACGACCCTTTAGGGTTATCAGCGAGTACACCCCGAGCGGCGACCAACCGAAAGCGATCGCTGAACTTGCCGCCCGGATCAACGCGGGAGAGACCGACGTCGTCCTGCTCGGAGCAACCGGGACGGGAAAGTCCGCGACAACAGCGTGGCTCATCGAGGCGATTCAACGCCCTGCCCTCGTTCTCGTGCACAACAAAACTCTCGCCGCACAACTCGCGACCGAGTTCCGTGAACTCATGCCAGAAAACGCGGTCGAATACTTCGTCTCGTACTACGACTATTACCAACCAGAGGCCTACGTGCCCCAAACCGACACGTTTATCGAGAAAGACACGGCGATTAACGAGGAAGTCGAGCGCCTGCGTCACTCCACAACGAACGCACTCTTGTCCCGCCGAGACGTGATTGTCGTGTCGACCGTTTCCTGCATTTACGGGCTTGGCTCGTCCGAGGAATACCTCGACGCAATGCTCGCGCTCCAGGTTGGCCAGACAATCAGCCGAACTGACATCGTGCGCAGGTTCGTCGGAATGCAATACGAGCGCAACGACATCGACTTCAGCCGCGGCAAATTTCGTGTCCGTGGGGACACGCTCGAAATCATCCCCCAGTACGAAGAGCTGGCGGTGCGAATCGAGATGTTCGGTGACGAGATTGAAGCGCTGTATCAGTTGCACCCTCTCACGGGTGAGGTAATCAAGACGATGGATTCGGTCAGCATTTTCCCCGCCTCGCACTACACGGCCAGTACCGAGACGATGCGGAGGGCAATCACGGATATCAAGGCGGAACTGGCCGATCGTCTCGCTGTACTGGAGGGTCAAAACAAGCTCCTCGAGGCGCAGCGTCTCCGGATGCGCACAACGTACGACCTCGAGATGATGGAACAAATCGGATTCTGTAGCGGTATCGAGAACTATTCGATGCACATGGACGGGCGTAAACCGGGCGAACCCTCACACACTCTCATCGACTATTTCCCCGACGATTTCGTGGTCATCATCGATGAGTCCCACGTGACAGTTCCGCAGATTGGTGCCATGTACGAAGGCGACGCGTCTCGAAAGAGAACCCTCGTCGAACACGGCTTCCGCCTCCCCAGCGCACTCGACAATCGCCCACTGAAGTGGCCCGAGTTCTTGGGTAGGGTCGGGCAAAAGGTCTACCTGTCCGCAACACCGGGGAAGTACGAGATGGGAGTCGTCGACAGCGTTGTGGAGCAGATCATCCGTCCGACGGGTCTCGTTGACCCGCAGGTAATTGTCAAGCCGACCAAGGGTCAGGTCGACGATGTCCTCGAGAGCATTCGCCACCGAGTAGCAAAAGACGAACGTGTACTCATCACAACGCTCACGAAGAAGATGGCGGAGGACCTCACCGATTACTTGCGGGGGATGGGCGTCAAGGTCGAATATTTGCATTCTGACGTTGACACGCTGCGGCGAGTCGAGTTGCTCACGGAACTGCGCGCTGGCCGTTTCGATGTGCTCGTCGGAATCAATCTCCTGCGCGAGGGTCTAGACCTTCCCGAAGTGTCACTCGTCGCTGTATTCGACGCCGACAAACAGGGTTTCTTGCGCAGCGCGACCTCGCTCATTCAGACGATCGGGCGCGCCGCGCGAAACGTGTCGGGAGAGGTGCATCTTTACGCCGACCGCGAGACGGACGCCATGAAACAAGCGATTGACGAGACCAACCGACGCCGCGAGACCCAAGTGGCTTACAACCTCGAGCACGGAATCGACCCGACCCCGATTCGGAAGCGCATTGCGGACATCACCGAAACACTCGCTCGTGAGGTCTACGACACCGAAGGGCTCTCCGATCTCGACGACGACGTCGAAGTGGTCATCGACAAATTGACCGAACAAATGATTGCGGCAGCGGAACTCCTCAAGTTCGAACTCGCGGCTCGCCTTCGGGACGAAATCCACGATCTCAAGAAACAGGTTCGCTCCGCTCGCGAACTTGGCAAACCCTAGGATTGAACAGTGTCGATAACGCCCATCTCTGGTAAGAACGTCATCAGCATCAAGGGTGCGCGCGTCCACAATCTCAAGAACGTCGACCTGACGATTCCCCGAGATTCACTAGTGGTTTTCACCGGGTTGAGCGGCTCTGGGAAATCGTCGCTCGCGTTCGACACGCTGTTTGCGGAGGGGCAACGGCGCTACATCGAATCTCTGTCGTCGTATGCACGGCAGTTCCTCGGCCAAGTCGACCGCCCCGACGTGGACTTCATCGACGGATTGTCTCCGGCGGTCTCTATCGATCAGAAATCGACAAACAGGAACCCGCGTTCGACCGTGGGAACCATCACCGAGATTTATGACTACATGCGTTTGTTGTGGGCCCGTGTCGGGGTCCCGCACTGCCCAGAGTGTGGCGAGGCAATTCAACGACAGTCGGCCCAACAGATCGCGGACCAACTTTCGGAGCTACCCGTCGAAACTCGTTTTCAGATTCTCGCGCCGATTGTCCAGGGGCGAAAGGGGGAGTTCGTCGAGGTGTTTGGCGATCTGCTCGGACAGGGTTATGCGCGGGCCCTCGTGGACGGCGACGTGATTCAGTTGTCTGAACCGCCGGTGCTCAAGAAGCAGGTGAAACATGACATCTCGGTGGTTGTTGATCGTCTCACCGCGGGAGGTGACGTTTCACGCCTCAACGATTCTGTCGAAACCGCGCTCAAACTCGGCCAAGGTGTTCTCGTCGCAAACTTCGTCGACACCAATGAAGACCGAACGTTCAGCGAGAAGCTGTCGTGCCCCAATCAACACGTCCTGACGCTAACCGAAATCGAACCTCGTACGTTCTCGTTCAACGCACCCTTCGGGGCGTGTGTGACCTGCCATGGCATCGGCACGCAGTCGATGGCTGACGTCCAACTCGTTCTTGACGATCACGAGATGAGTATCCGGCAGGGCGTTGTGTTGCCGTGGAAACCGGGAGGCAAGGAACTCATTTACCCCTACTTCGAGCGCCTCGCTGAGGGGCTCGCGCAGGACCTGGAATTCAGCCTGGATACGCCGTGGAAAGACCTAGGTGAAGAGGTACAAAACGCAGTGCTCTTCGGCAACAATCACGAGGTGGTTATCAAGTGGCGAAACCGCTACGGACGCAAGGTGTCGATGTCTCGGGGTTTCGAAGGTGTCCTCACCTATGTCGAGCGGAAATACTCCGAAACCGAGGGGGAGTGGACAAAGGAACGATTTGGCGCTTTCCATCGAACGGTCCCGTGTGACGGGTGTCAAGGGCAGCGCCTCGCCCCTGCCGTTCTTGCTGTCACAGTAAACGACAAGTCTATTTCTGAAGTCTGTAGCCTCTCGCTCCAGGCCGCCCACGACTTCATGACCACGCTGACGCTGTCCGATCGCGATGCGCAGGTCGCTGCCGCGGTCCTCCGCGAAATCACCGCACGCCTAGATTTCCTTTTGCACGTCGGATTGAGTTACTTGACGATGTCTCGAGCCGCGGGGACACTCTCGGGCGGCGAGGCGCAGCGAATCCGCCTCGCGACACA
>JBEGPO010000026.1:0-3644 GCA_041181465.1 Actinomycetota bacterium
CCGCGTCCCGCGATTCTCTTGCCCGCCGACTTCACCGCGAAACTCATCGGCGTCGAGTACTCGGTTGCAGAAATCGAAACCGTTCTGACCGACATCGGTGCAACGACAGCCAAAGCGAAAGACGGCTGGACCGTCACGCCGCCGTCGTGGCGACCCGATCTGGTTGACGCTCCCGGTCTCGCCGAGGAAGTCGCCCGAATTCATGGCTACGACCGAATCCCGTCCGCGATTCCGGTCGCACCGCCCGGTAGAGGGCTATCGCGTTCACAGGCCGCGAGGCGCCGTGTCGCACAGGTGCTCGCCGGGGCGGGGCTGACCGAGGTTCTCGCCTACCCGTTCGTCAGCACCTAACACAATGTTTTGTTCGGCACCGTTGACGGAACGTCCGTACCCGAGATGACTCTCGCGAACGCGCTCGACCCGAGCGTCGCGCAACTGCGCCGTTCGCTTCTGCCCGGAATTCTCGACATCGCCACGCGCAATGTCGCCCGTGGGCTCACCTCGCTGGCGATCTACGAGCTCGGCTCGGTGTTCCAACCCGTCGGCAAAACCGGTTCGACAGCAATCCCCGTCGGAAACGTGCGACCTGACGTCGCCACGCTCGACGGTCTGTACGACAGTGTGCCGGCCCAGCCGTGGCACGTGTCCGCGGTGTTTGTCGGACCGGTGACCACCAAGCAGCCCGGCCAAACCGCGGTCCCGTCGGGGCTCGGCGAGGCTCTGGACGCGGTTCACGCCATCGCGACCGCCGTTGGTGTCGACGTCGAAATTCGCCAAGGGTCACACCACGCGTTTCACCCCGGCCGCTGCGCCGAGGTGTTCTCGGGGGACGTGTCTGTCGGGTTCGCCGGTGAAATTCTGCCGAGCGTCGCGCTGTCGCTCGACCTTCCCCGAGTCGTCTCTGCGCTCGACCTCAACCTCGATGCGTTGATCACCGCGGCACCCGACCACGTCGTCGCCACTCCCGTTCTTGTTTTTCCCGCCGCGACCCAGGACGTGTCGCTCGTCGTTGACCATGCCATTCCCGCAGCAGCGGTGAGGGTTGCGTTTATCGACGGAGCTGGCGACCTTCTCGAGAGCGCACACCTCGTCGATGACTATCGGGGAGCGGGTCTCGACGACAACCAGAAATCCTTGACCTTCGCCCTGCGATTTCGCGCAACGGACCGAACGCTCACCCAACAGGAGGCGACCGACGCCAAGCTGGCGGGCGTCGCTGTGGCCGCGTCCCGCCACAACGCGACGATTCGGGAATAGTCGTGGTTCGTCACTTCCGTCGCGATGACGACATCACCCCCGCAGAACAACAACAGATCATCGACCTGGCCATCGCGATGAAGGCCGACCCCTACGCGCACAAGCCCCTCGCCGGCCCAAAGTCGGTCGCCCTCGTTTTCGACAAACCGTCCACGCGAACGCGAGTGTCTTTCAGTGTCGGTGTCGCCGACCTCGGCGGCAATCCGCTCATTATTCAGGCGGGGGAGTCGCAGCTCGGAGCGAAAGAATCAATCGCCGATACCGCTCGAGTGCTCGAACGGATGGTCGCCGCGATCGTGTGGCGCACGTTTGCCCAGTCGGACATCGACGAGATGGCCGCCCATTCCGCCGTGCCCGTCATCAATTCGTTGTCAGATGACTTCCACCCCTGCCAATTGCTGGCTGACCTCATGACGATTCGCGAACACAAGGGGAGCCTCGCCGGGTTGACCGTCGCGTTTGTTGGTGACGGATCGTCGAACATGGCTAATTCTTACCTTGCCGCGGGCGCGATCGCGGGGATAAACGTTCGTATCGCGACCCCGGCGAACTATCAACCGCTGGTCGAGGCGCACGAGACCGCGACGCGAATCGCTGGCGAAACCGGCGGTTCTGTTCTTGTGACGGCCGAGGTCGCCGAGGCGCTGGTCAATGCCGACGTCGTGGTCACCGACACCTGGATCTCGATGGGGCAGGAATCCGAAAAGGACCGGCGCATCGCCGACTTCGCGGGATACGGCGTCACGGCCGAACTCCTCGCCGCCGCCAAGGAAGACGCCATCTTCCTCCACTGCCTTCCCGCGTATCGCGGGTACGAGGTCGATGCCGAGGTAATCGACGGACCACAGAGCGTCGTCTGGGATGCTGCCGAAAACCGCCTTCATGCGCAGAAAGCGTTGATGCACTTCCTCCTCACGGCGTCCTAACGGCTGTAACCGTAGGATTGACCAATGGCGACGAACGAGGGTTCTTTGTGGGGAGGGCGCTTTTCGAGCGGCCCTTCTCCTGAACTCGTTCGGCTGTCCAAATCAACCCATTTCGATTGGCGACTCGCTCTCTACGACATCGCCGGGTCTCGGGCTCACGCTCGTGCGCTCGCGAAGGGTAGTCTTCTGACGGATTCTGAACTCGCCGACATGCTCGCCGGGCTCGACTGCGTCGCGGCGGCGATTGAATCGGGTGCTCTGGTCGCCCAAGAATCCGACGAGGACGTCCACGGCGCTCTCGAAAACGCGCTCATTTCCGAGGTTGGACCGGAATTGGGCGGACGCATCCGCGCCGGACGTTCGCGTAACGACCAGATTGCGACTCTCACACGAATGTACCTGCGCGACGCTGCGCGGGTACTGTCGGTCGAGCTGACGCGCCTCATCGACGCGCTTGTCGCGCAGGCCGAGGCGCATCCCGCCGCGATTATGCCCGGGCGAACGCACCTGCAGCACGCCCAGCCCGTGTTGCTAGCACACACGCTTCTTGCTCACGCCTGGCCTCTCGTTCGCGACAACGAACGCCTTCGGGATTGGGCCGCCCGCGCAGCGGTGTCACCCTACGGCGGCGGAGCCCTCGCTGGCAACAGCCTGAACCTCGATGCCGACGCAATCGCCACGGAACTCGGTTTTGCGCACGCGGCGGACAACTCGATCGACGGCACGAGTTCCCGTGACGTGGTGGCCGAATTCGCCTACATCGGCGCACAGATCGGCGTCGATATTTCGCGGCTCTCGGAAGACCTCATCATCTGGGCGACTCGAGAATTCGGGTTCATTGCCCTCCACGATTCGTACTCGACCGGCTCGAGCATCATGCCGCAGAAGAAAAACCCTGACATCGCCGAGCTCGCGCGCGGCAAAGCCGGACGTCTCATCGGAAACCTCACGGGGTTGCTGACGACGCTCAAGGGGTTGCCGCTCGCCTACAACCGAGACCTTCAAGAGGACAAGGAACCTGTTTTCGACACCGTCGATACGTTGACGATGGTGTTGCCGGCACTGGCGGGAATGGTCGAGACGGTGACGTTCAACACCGAGCGCATGGCCGAACTCGCGCCACAGGGATTCTCGCTCGCAACCGATGTCGCCGAGTGGCTCGTTCGACAGAACGTGCCGTTCCGCGAAGCGCACGAGATTACCGGGTCTCTTGTTCAGTTTTGTGAACAGCACGGACTCGAGCTCGACCAGCCGTCCGACGCCGACTACGCGTCGATCTCGGCGCACCTCAATGCCGAGGTTCGCAACGTTCTGACGATCGAGGGTTCCGTTGCGTCGCGCACGGGCCGCGGTGGAACCGCACCGACTCGTGTCACCGAACAATTGGCCGCACTCACCGCCGCTGTATCCGCGGCACGAAAGGGAATGTCGTGACCGACTCGACCGTGCTTGCCCGGCAAG
>JBEGPO010000027.1:0-5703 GCA_041181465.1 Actinomycetota bacterium
GCAAATCCAGTTAGTTGGTCTGCGTCGATTCGTCGGTAGAGGTGTCCGAGGTAGCTTTCTTCGTCGCACGACGCGGGCGTCGAGCAGTTCGCGCACCGGGTTCTGGTGCCTCCGGGAGCGCATCGAGAAGCGAATCGAGATTCGAAATCCGCTTGCCTCTTCCCGCCGCTGACGCACCGTCGGCGCTGTCGTGGTTTACGGTTGCCGTGGCAATCGCGGCGAGCGCGCTACGAGCGCCATCGGTGATTTCGTGGGTACCCGTTTGCCCCTGCTGTTGCTTGGGCTGAGTGCCTTGTTTTCCGCGACCGCGGCGCGACGCACCCGGCTCGGGCGAACCTTCGACACGGGCCTTTCCAACGGGTTCGTGGTGGATGATCAATCCACGGCCGGCACACCCCTCACACGGTTCGCCGAATGTCTCGAGGAGCCCAAGTCCCAACTTCTTTCGCGTCATTTGGACAAGACCGAGGCTTGTAATCTCGGCAACCTGATGTTTTGTGCGGTCTCGCGACAGGCATTCGATGAGACGTAGTTGAACCAAATCACGATTGCTTTCGAGCACCATGTCGATGAAGTCGATGACCACGATGCCGCCGATGTCTCGCAATCGGAGTTGGCGAACGATTTCCTCGGCCGATTCGAGATTGTTTTTCGTGACGGTTTCTTCGAGGTTTCCCCCGGAACCGATGAACTTGCCAGTGTTGACATCGATTACCGTCATCGCCTCGGTACGGTCGATCACAAGCGAACCACCCGACGGCAACCACACCTTGCGGTCAAGCGCCTTGACGATTTGCTCGTTGATGCGATACGTGTCGAACGGGTCGGTTCCATCGTTGTGGTCCACGATTCGTTCAATCAAGTCTGGAGCGACCTGCGCGAGATAATCCGAGATGACGGCTTTCGCCTCGTCGCCGTGAATGACGATGTTCTGGAAATCCTCGTTGAACACGTCGCGGATGATTTTGACGAGAAGGTCGGGTTCCGAGTGAAGCAGCACCGGGCCGTTACCCTTCTCTGCCTTCTTCTGTATCGCATCCCACTGAGCGGTGAGTCGCTGGACATCGAGGGTCAACTGTTCCTCGGTTGCCCCTTCAGCGGCGGTGCGCACGATGACGCCCGCATTTTCGGGAAGGACCTCGGCAAGAATCTTCTTGAGGCGCGTGCGCTCGGAATCCGGCAGCTTACGCGAAATTCCGTTGATCGAACCACTCGGAACATAGACGACATATCGGCCTGGCAGGCTGACCTGGCTGGTCAGTCGCGCGCCCTTGTGTCCGACCGGGTCTTTCGTGACCTGCACGAGGATCGGGTCTCCGGATTTCAACGCCATCTCGATGCGCCGCGGCTGGTTGGCGTTTTCTTCGGTCGCTGCTGCGTCCCAGTCGACTTCGCCCGAGTACAGCACCGCGTTACGACCGCGGCCGATGTCAACGAATGCGGCCTCCATCGATGGCAGGACGTTCTGAACCTTGCCAATGTAGACGTTTCCTATGATGCTCGACTCGGTCGAACGCGCAACGTAGTGCTCGACCAGGACGTTGTCCTCGAGAACACCTATCTGGATACGGCCGTCCTTGCTGCGAACGACCATCTTGCGGTCGACGCTTTCGCGTCGAGCCAGAAATTCTGTTTCCGTGACAACCGGACGACGACGCCCGACGTCACGCGAATCCCGGCGACGCTGGCGCTTGGCTTCGATTCGCGTCGAACCGCGGATTCGCTGCGGCTCGGTAATCTGTTCCGGTTCGATGTACACGCGTTCGACGCGCTCCGACCGTTCCACTCGGTTCCCACGCGTACGTCGACGAACCGACGGGCCCTCGTCGTCCATTGGACGACCCGATCGAATCGGGATGTACTCGGGTGCTGGCGGACGGAACACGAGTTGCATCGGGTTCTCGAGAACAATCGGCTCAAAAGCGGGTTTCGCCTCGGTCTGCGTCTCCGTTTCGGTCGCGGGTGACTCGTCGGACACGGAAACCACCTCGACGGCGTCATCGCTGACCAGAGTTTCCGTGACAGGGGTTGCGCTAGTTTCAGGGGCCGTGAACGGCGACGAGATGTACCCGTCCGAATCAAAATCTGTGTTTTTCACCATTTTCTGGTGCACCTCTCGGTGATTTCTTGCGAAATCGCATTCTGTGAAGCAGCGCTTCAAATCTGTTGTGTGATCGCATCGAGTGACGCAATCCGCGCACTGTCACTACGCGCGGAGCTGACTATCCGCTCAAATCTTTCGATTTCTAGCCCGGTATGTCCGGAAAAGTCCTGCGCGATACTCGCGCACACCTCAGTATAGCCCGAACGCCGAGCCACCGACACGCCAACACGGTCGAATGGGCGATAATGGAAGCGTGAACCCCACCTTCCGCGGCCGATTCGCGTTCGGCGCCTTCATCCTCGTCTTCGGGTTGATTTCGGTCTGGGCCGCGCTCACGCTCTCGACCGAGGGGTATTACCTACTCAAGGACGGCACGCAGCCCTCCTGCAACATCAACCCCTTCTTTAGCTGCGGCAACGTCATGCAATCCGACGAGGCGCGCGCGTTCTTTGGAGTCCCCAATTACTTTTGGGGACTAATCGGGTGGGGAGTCGTCGCGGCAACCGGTGCTGGCATGCTCGCGGGGGCGACCTATGCCCGCTGGTACTGGCGCGCGTTCGCCGTTGGAATGTTTGTGGCCTGGTTCTTCTTGATGTGGTTGTTCTTCGCCGCCGTCTATGACATCGGTTTCCTCTGCCTCTACTGCATGATCACGTGGACGACCCAATCGATCATGCTGTGGATCGTGCTGCCCTGGCTTCTGCGCGAGAAACTTCTATTTGACAGTGAGAAGCTCTCACGAATTGGCACAGCGATTTTGCCCTTCGCATGGTTGTTGCCCGTCGTGAACATTGCGGGAATCGGTCTCGCGATCATCGCGCAGTTTCCGTTGCTTGTTCCAATGCTCCTCAGCGGTTACTAGAACCAAAGCGCGAGTTCGCGGGCGGCCGACTCTGGTGAGTCACTGCCGTGCACGAGGTTCTTCTGAACAGATTGTCCCCAGTCACGGGCGAGGTCGCCACGAATCGAGCCCGGTGCTGCGAGGGTCGGGTCGGTGGTGCCGGCCAGTGCGCGGAAACCCTCGATGACGCGGTGTCCGCGAACTTTTGCGGCGACGACGGGACCGCTCGACATGAACTCGAGGAGGGGCTCAAAAAATGGCTTGCCTTCGTGCTCTTCGTAGTGCGCAGTCAACAAAGCACGGTCGGGGGTGAGCATGCGCAGATCGACGATCTCGTAACCTTTCGCCTCGATGCGGCGAAGGATTTCCCCGACGAGGTTCCGCTCAGTTCCATCCGGCTTGACGAGAACGAGGGTGTCCTGAAGTTCGGTCATTTCTGTTCCTTTCGACGGTCAAGTTGTTGTCCCTTGACGAGGCAGTAGGTAAAAAAGATGATGCAGACGAGCCAGGCTAGACCCCACATCGGTTCGGTAACCACGGGCAGAGCCAGAAGCGCTTGTGATGCGTACACGATCGGGTGGAGTCCACGGCGAAGCGTTGCTTGGGCAAGCGCAAGCATTGCGACGAGCACGATGGCGCTAACGAGAACCTCGAGCCACTGTTGCTTATGAAGTCCGGCCATCGCGATAGCGCCGAACAGGATGGTCGCCATCTCGACTCCAAATGCGACGCTCAGCAGCGATTCGGTTGCGCTGCGCTGACGGCGTTCGCTCATGTCCAGTTCTCCGTTCGGGCGAGAGTGATGGTGTCACCCACGAGAGTGATACTTCCCGTGACCATAATCGCATCTGACGGGCCACACATTGACTTTGCCGTATCGATCGCGGCAGAGAGTGTCGGTTCCGCACTGACACGATCTGCACCGACAAGGGCCGCGACGATGTCGGACAGGTCGTCCGCTTGCATTGCCCGGTCTGAATTGGACTGCGTACAAATGAAACCCGCAACCACGCGATCGAGCGCTTCGATGATGCCGCGGGCGTCTTTGTCATCCAGGACTCCGATCACGCACCACATCTTGTCGAACGGAAGGACATCACGAATCGCGGCGGCGAGCGCGGCTGCTCCGTGCGGATTGTGGGCCGCGTCGACAATGATGGGGGGATTCGCGGCAAGGTATTGAAGTCGGCCGGGGCTCGTGACATTTCCGAGCGCAATGCTCAGAATGTCGTCGGGGATAGGTCGTGAGCCGTTTCCGAACAGCGATTCCACCGCGGCGATTGCCAGCGTCGCGTTGAGTGATTGGTGGCGCCCATGCAACGTGACCGGAACGTCGCGATACGCCGCGGCACGGCCGCGAATCTGCATCACTTGACCACCAACGGCCGAGACGCTCGACACCAATTCGAATGCGTCGCCCTCGGCGAAGAGCTCACCTTCCATCATCTGGGCGGCCGCGACAATCTCTGCCATCGCATCGGGCTCTTGCGCCGCGGTGACCACGATGCTATTCGGTTTGATGATTCCCGCTTTGGTGCGGGCAATTTCGGTGACGGTGTTCCCCAAGAATTCCGCATGGTCGATTCCAATGGGTGTAATGACCGCAACATCGGCATCGGCGACATTCGTGGAATCCCACGCACCGCCCATTCCGACCTCGAGGATGGCGACGTCGACCGGTGCGTCGGCAAAGGCCGCGAGCGTAAGAATCGTGAGCGTTTCGAAATACGTCAGCGGAACCTCGCCCTTGTCAATCAGGTCTTCGTCGACCATGTTGATATAGGGCTCGACGTCTCGCCAGTTCTCGACGAACTTTTCGTCGCTGATGGGTTCGCCGTCAATCATGATTCGTTCGGTGACGAAACGCAGGTGCGGGCTCGTCATGAGCCCCGTGCGAAGGCCGTGTGCGCGACACAGTGCTTCGATCATGCGCGAGGTCGATGTCTTGCCGTTCGTTCCCGTGACGTGGACGATTGAATACGACTGCTGCGGATTGCCGAGGTATTCGACGGCTTTTCGAGTCGCGTGCAACCGCGGCTGAGGCGCACGCTCTCCGATTCGCGCGACGAGAGACTCGAAGATTGTGGCGACCTCGGCGCGGAAGTCGGTCACGCCTTGTCCACGCTGACACGAATACGGGCGCCCTCGCCGACCTCGGTGGTTCCCGAGGTGCCGTCGATGAAATCGATTTCCGTCGCGAGGGTCTCGCCTGAAATCAGGTCTTGATGAGCGCGCATCGCGATGATCGTGACGGCATCGCTTTCGATTTCGAGGCGAATGCGGTCGCTGACGTCGAGCCCAGCATCTTTGCGAGCCTGCTGCACAGCGCGAACGACATCGCGCGCGAGTCCCTCGGCGGCAAGTTCTGGAGTCACGACGGTGTCGAGAACAACAAATCCGGCGTTACCGAGGAATGCGACAGCAACCGTCTCGTCCGCCACATCGAGGACGAGTTCGTATTCGCCCGCCTCGAGCGCGATTCCCCCAGCGATGACGACATCGCCGTCGACCGACCAATCCCCCGCCTTCGTTGCCGCGATTACCTGTTGAACCTGCCCGCCGATGCGCGGGCCGAGCGTTCGTGAATTGACCGAGAGTCGGCGCGTAATTCCGTATTCGCCGATTGATTCCTCGCGGAGTTCGACAACCGAGACAGTCTTGACGTTGATTTCGTCGCGCAGGATGTCGGTGAACTCGGGAATCGTCGGTGCAGCTGGGACGACAACCGTCAATGTCGCCAACGGAAGGCGGACGCGCA